>JAIWOM010000213.1 GCA_020216895.1 Microcella sp. | reverse complement strand
CGGGCGCGGCGACGGATGCGGGCTCCGGCCCGCGCGTCGCGATCGGCATGCGCACGCCGCACCCCGGCAGCTCGTTCAAGGCCGCGCTCGCCCAGCTCGAGCCCGGGGCTCGCATCGCGGTGACCCAGGTCGCCGGCGACTTCCTGCTACCGCGCGACCCGGCCGTGCCCCTGCTGATGGTGGCGGGCGGCATCGGCATCACGCCCTTCGCGAGCCAGCTGGCGAGCCTGGCGGCTCAGGGTGAGCATCGCGACATCGTGCTCGTCGTGGTGAGCTCGAACCCCGGCGAAGTGCTCTACCGTGACACGATCGAGGCCGCGGGAGCCCGGCTGGTCGAGCTGGCTCCCGACCAGCTGACGCCGGATGCCCTCCGCGAGCTCGTCCCCGACCTCGCCACCCGGCGCGGGTTCGTCTCCGGCGCGCCGTCGCTCGTCGCCGCGGCCCGCACGGCCCTCCGTCGGGCCGGAGTCCGCCGCGTCCACACGGACTACTTCGCGGGTTACTGAGCGGCACGAGCCCCTGTTCCGCGCATCGCACCGCCCGCGTGAACGCCTCGCTGATCAGGCCTTTCGCCGTGCGCGAACTGCTGGCACTCTCATGAGGAGAGTGCTAATCTCGTTCTAGTTGAGTCGATCAGACTCAACTCTTGAACCAGCGCAACCGCCCACCCGGCGGTGACGAGATGGGAGACCGTGATGACCATGATGAACCTCGACCCGTTCCGCGAGCTCGACCGCATGGCCGCGACGCTGCTCGACCGTCGCGACACGCCGCGCGTCATGCCGATCGACCTCTACCGCGACGCCGACCACTTCGTGCTCAGCGCCGAGCTGCCGGGCGTCGACCCGGGCAGCGTCGACGTGGACGTCGACGGGCAGCTGCTCACGATCCGCGCCGAGCGCACCCCGCGCTCGCAGGAGGGCGTGCAGTGGCTCGCGCGCGAGCGCGCCGCTGGCACCTTCCAGCGCCAGCTCACCCTCGGTCGCGACATCGACACCGAGAGCATCTCGGCGCACTACGAGAACGGCGTGCTGAGCGTCATGATCCCGATCGTCGAGAAGGCGAAGCCGCGCAAGATCGCGGTCGCCACGGCGACCGACCGCGCCGAGGTCACCGCTTAGGAACGGTCGATCCGGGTTCAGCGGGCCCTGTGCCGGGTGACGACGTCACCGCGGGCACGGGGCCCGCTGCCGTTCGGGGCGACCGCGGCGGAGCATCCAGGCCCGCAACGGGTGCGGCGCCCGCCCGCACCGCCCGCAGCGCGCCGAGGATGGCGACCAGGTCGACGGCCTCCTGCAGAGTCGCCCCCGCGACGGCGGGCAGCAGTCCGACCGCGGCGACGAGCATGAGCCCGACCGAGATGATGATGCCGAGCCAGATGCTCTCGAGCGCGATGCGTACGGTGCGGCGGCCGATCGCGACAGCGCGCGCGACGCGGGCGACGTCGTCGAGCAGGATGACGACGTCGGCCGACTCGCTCGCCGCGGTCGAGCCCTTGGCACCCATCGCGATGCCCACGTCGCTGACGGCGAGCACAGGGGCGTCGTTGACACCGTCGCCGACCATGGCGACCGGGCGCGGATGAGCCTCGCGGATGATCCGTACCTTGTCGTCGGGCAGGCACTCCGCGTGCAGCTCGGTGATGCCGAGGCCCTCGGCGATCGGCCCTGCCGTCGCGGCGACATCGCCGGTGACCATGAGGATGCGCTCGGCTCCGAGCGCGCGCAGGGCGACGAGGGTGTCGGCGGCATCGTCGCGCACCGCATCCCGCAGCACGATGACGCCGGCGAAGCGGCCGTCGACCGCCGCGTAGACGACCGCGGCACCGCTCTCGGCGGTGTGTACCTCGAGGTCGGCGGCGTGCTCGGCGACGAAGGCGGGCTTGCCGACCCGCACGCGCCGGCCCTCGATGGTCGCCTCGACGCCGAAGGTCGCGACCTCCCGCGCGTCGGTCGACGTGCCGAGCGCCCCCGAGCGGTCGAGCGCGGCTTGCTGGATCGACGCGGCGAGCACGTGCGACGAGTACTGCTCGGCCGAGCCCATGAGGTGCAGCAGCTCGGCCTCGTCGAATCCGGGCCGCGGGTGCACGCCGACCACGGCGGGGCGGCCCTGGGTGAGGGTGCCGGTCTTGTCGAAGGCGACAGTGCGCACGCGCGCGAGCTTCTCGAGCGAGGCCGCGCTCTTCATGACGATGCCGCGCTTGGCCGCACTGCTCATACCGCCCATGAACGCGACCGGGGCCGCGATGAGCAGCGGGCAGGGCGTGGCGACGACGAGCACCTCGGCGAAGCGCACCGGGTCGCCGCTGACCGCCCAGGCGACGCCGGCGATCGCGAGCGAGACGCCGGTGAACGGCAGGGCGTAACGGTCGGCGAGGCGCACGAGCGGCGCCTTGCTGGAGGAAGCCTCGCGCACGAGCTCGACGATGCGCTGGTACTGCGAGTCGGCGGCGACGGCGGTGGCGACGATCTCGATCGCGGTCGGGCCGTTGACCGAGCCGCTCAGCACCGGGTCGCCGATCGCCTTGTCGACCGGCAGGCTCTCGCCGGTGAGCGACGACTCGTCGAGGCTGGCGAGCCCGCTGGCGAGGTCGCCGTCGACGGGGAGGATCTCGGCCGGACGCACGAGGAGCCGGTCGCCGACCCGCACCTGGTCGACGGCGATATCGGCGACCGAGCCGTCGGCCTCGATGCGGTGCGCCTGCTGCGGCACGCGGTCGAGCAGTGCCCGCAGCTCGCGCTGGGCCCGGCCCGCTGCCGCGACCTCGAGCGCCTCGCCGCCGGCGAGCATGAACACGATGATCAGGCTCGCCCAGTACTCGCCGACGACGACCGTGCTGACGATGGCCGTGACGGCGAGGATGTCGAGGCCGAACTGCTTGGCGAGCAGGCCGCGCACCATGCTGACCGCCTCCATGGCGGCGATGCCGAGCGCGTACAGCGAGACGAGCCAGCGGGCGCCCGACTCGAGGCCGTTGAGCGCGAGCGCGCCCGCGGTGATCGCGACCAGAACGGTCAGAGCGACGAGGGGGAAGCGGCGCACGAGCGCGACGAGGCGGGTCACGCTGTCGTGTCTACCGGGTCACGGCGGCGGGCGCCAGCCGGGGGGCGGCGTCGCCTGCGGGCGCGGCCGGGGCGCTGACCGTCGTGGCGAGCCTGGTGAGGGCATCCCGACCGCCGACGAGGTAGACGCG
>JAIWOM010000212.1 GCA_020216895.1 Microcella sp. | reverse complement strand
GGCAGGCACCGGCGGCGGGGCGACGACGGCCGACCCGCAGCGGGTGCAGAACCGGGCGCGCTCGCGCAGGGGGCTCTGGCACGTCGTGCAGCTCGCCATGCCGTGCGCCTCCGGGTCGACCGTTCGTGCGGACCCGGGACGGGCCGCTCCTCGACCGTCAGAGTAGCAACGGCGCGCCGCGGGTCGGCGGGCGGGAGCATCCGGGCCCCCGGATCGACCATTGACGACCGCGGCCCAGGCGGCGCACACTGGAGGAAGAACAGCTCGCCGCCCAGGAGCGCAGGAGGCATCGCCCCGCCACTGGGCGGCGAGTCATTTTCGGCCCCGGGCTCCCCCTCGCGTCGCGCGGCATGCCAGCATGACGCTGTGGACCGCACGATCGACTACACGCCGCTGTTCGCGCCCGTCACCGCGACGGAGGTGGCCGAGTTCCGCCGCGCGACGCTGGCGGCACGGCCGAGCGCCACCGCCGAGCAGGTCAGCCGGATCCTCGGGCTCGTGCTCGGCGGCGTCATGGTGCTCGTCCTGGGCTTCTCCGTGCTCGCGCCGGCGGTGCTTGCGCTCGGCGCGCTGCTGAGCGGTGCGCTCGACCCGGTCGACGCGGTCATCCTGATCTTCCCGCTCATCCTGATCGCGATCGGTATCAGCATCGGCGTCATGGCCTGGCGGACACGGCGCTTCGACTGGCAGAAGCGTCTGCGCATGGCGCGGTTCGCCGCCGCGAACGGCCTCCGCTACGAGTCGCTCAGCCCGCCCCCCAGCTACCCTGGACTGATCTTCGGCATCGGCACGAGCCGACAGGTCACCGACCATCTGCGCACCGCCGATGGGCGCTACCTCGACTTCGGGAACTACCGGTACACGACCGGTAGCGGCAAGAACCGCACCACCCACCACTGGGGCTTCCTCGCCCTGCAGCTCGACCGGGCCCTGCCGCACATGCTGCTCGACTCGCGCGCCAATAACGGCCTGCTCGGGTCCACCAACCTGCCAGCCGTGTTCTCGAACGACCAAGTGCTGTCGCTCGAGGGCGACTTCGACCGGTACTTCCGGCTCTACTGCCCGAAGGAGTACGAGCGCGACGCGCTCTACGTCTTCACGCCCGACCTCATGGCCCTCCTCATCGACGAGGCGTCGCCGTTCGACGTCGAGATCATCGATCAGTGGATGCTCGTCTACAGCGCCCGCCCGTTCCCGCTCGCCGATGCCGCCACCTACCAGCGGCTGCTGCGCATCGTGTCGACCGTCGGCGCGAAGACGCTCACGCAGACCGACCGCTACGTGGACGAGCGCATCGGCGAGTTCAGCGCCAACATCGTGGCCCCGCAGGGCCAGCGGCTGCGGCGCGGCGTCTCCGTGCTCGGGATCGTGTTCCTCGTCGGCTTCGCGCTGGTGTGGATCCTCAGCGCAATCACGTCGTTCCTGCCCTGACCGCGGTCCTGCCCTGACGGCGAACAGGCGGCCGGCGAGCGGGCATCCGGCGACCGGACGACGCACCGCTCAGACGGTGGCGCCGCGCAGGGCGTGCCGTGAGGCGGCGACCCGCGCGAGCAGCTCGGCCTCGTCGGCCTGCGCCCCGATCATGTCGCGGTCGCCGACGATGCGCTGCCGCGCGTAGGCGAGGCGGGTCGCGTCACGGATGAACGCCTTCATCGCCGGTCCGAGGCCGTGCGAGCGCGCCCACGACATGGCGGTGCGGCGACCGGCCGGGCTCGACAGCATGGCGACCTCGTCGGGGTGGAACCAGCCGACCGTCGCGTACTCGCTGAGCCGCTCGAACGTGACCCGCCGCTCCTGCTGCCGCAGCAGGTTGACGAGCCAGACGGCGACGACGAACATCGGCACCTGCACCAGCAGGTAGTAGCCGTAGAAGTCGCTGACGAAGAACAGCGCGCCGTTCCAGAACGCGTGCAGCAGGATCGCGGGAATGCTGCCGATCGCGAAGGCGACGACGCCCCGGAACCAGCCGGGGCGCTGGGCCGCGTAGCCGATGGCCGCCCCGATGAAGGCCGTGAACATGACGTGGGCGAACGGCGACATGATGCCGCGGATGAAGAACACCTCGACCGGGGCGCCCCCCGCGACCAGCTCGCTGCCGAAGTAGAGGATGTTCTCGGTGAACGCGAACCCGCCCGCGACCCAGGCGCTGTACACGATGCCGTCGACGGGCCCGTCGAAGTGCCGTCGCACGGCGAAGAACAGCAGCAGCACGCCGAGGCCCTTGCCGAGCTCCTCGACGATCGGCGCCTGGATCGCCGCGCCGAAGAACTCGGCTCCGAACTCGCCGAGGCCCGCCGCGGCGATGACGCTCTGTATCTCGGCATCGACGATGAGCGCGATGAGCACGCTGACGCTGGCACCCCAGAGAAACGCGAAGACGAGCGCCCCGCGCGGCTCCGGCTCCCAGCGGTCGATCCAGCGGATGCCCCAGAACACGATGCCGAGCGGCACGAGCGCCATCAGGCCGCCGATGACGACGCCCCCGGGCCCGAGCCCCACGAAGAGGTAGGCCAGCACGAACAGCATGACGAGCGCGAGGCCGATGAAGCCGATGATCGCGGCGACCACGAGCCCCGCGTTCGAACGGCGACGGACCGTAGCGAGGCCGGGCTGCACCAGGTGCGCGGTCTCGAGCCGCACATCGTCGGGTGCCGCGGCGGGCGGGGCCGCGCTGACGAGGCCGGAGGCCGTCGCGCTGTAGTCGGGAGTGGCGTGCGGGTGAGGGGACGCGTCGGGGCCGGTCATGGGGAAACTGTAGTGGCGCGGCCGTCGCGGGGGCAGGGGTGCCGCGATGTCCGAAAACCGCTGGTGCGAGCATCCGGCGCCTGCGACGCTGGATGGGTGCCCGCCCTCGACCACGACCGCTGCTACCGGGCGCTCGCCGCGCGCGACGCACGCTTCGACGGCCAGTTCATCGCCGGCGTGCACTCGACCGGCATCTACTGCCGGCCCAGCTGCCCGGCTGCGACACCGCGACCGCACAATGTGCGGTTCTACCCGACCGCCGCGGCCGCACACGAGGCGGGGCTGCGCGCCTGCAAGCGGTGCCAGCCGGATGCCGTGCCAGGGAACCCCGACTGGAACCTGCGCGACGACCTCGCCGGGAGGGCCATGCGCCTCATCGTCGACGGCGTCGTGGAGCGCGAGGGGGTGCCGGGCCTCGCGCAGCGCCTCGGCTACAGCACCCGGCACCTGACGCGCGTGCTCGGCGAGGAGCTCGGGGCCGGGCC
>JAIWOM010000004.1 GCA_020216895.1 Microcella sp. | reverse complement strand
AGGGCACCAGGCCGAGCGGCTCGCCGGCGGCGGTCAGGGCGGCCCACAGCGCGGCCGCGTGCTCGACCGGCGCGTAGAGCTCGAAGCCGTCCTCGCCCGTGTAGCCGGTGCGCGCGACGATGAGGTCGGAGCCGCCGAAGCTGCCGGACCCCCAGGCGTAGTACTTCAGGTCGGCGAGCCCCTCGATGCTGAGCCCCTCGGTCACGGCGAGCACGGCCTCCGACGCGGGGCCCTGCACGGCGATGAGGGCGATCTGCTCGGTGCGGTCGTCGAGCTCGACGGCGAAGGCCGGGCCGCCCACGCCGGCGGCGCGCTCGCGGAGGGCATCCACGACGGCGAAGCGGTTGGACGCGTTCGCGACGACGAGGAAGGAATCGTCGGCCATGCGGTAGACGATGAGGTCGTCGACGATGCCGCCCTGCTCGTTCAGGATCAGCGAGTACTTCGCCTTTCCGACCGCCATGGCCGACAGGCGACCGGCGAGGGACGCGTCGAGGAACGCGGCCGCGTCGGCGCCGTCGACCGCGATCTCGGCCATGTGCGAGATGTCGAAGATGCCCGCCGCGGTGCGCACCGCGTGATGCTCGGCGAGATCGGAGCTGTAGCGCACCGGCATCTGCCAGCCGGCGAAGTCGGTGAACGCGGCGCCGAGGGCCTCGTGCACCGCGTGCAGCGGTGAGAAGCGCGGGGCGGGCGAGGATTCGGACTGCGGTGTTTCAGACACGGAGTTCTCCTGACGCGGACGGCCGGTGGAACTCCCCCTCTGTCATCGTGCCTGAGAGTTTCGCCGCGGCCGCCCTGCTCGTGGCAGGCGGTCGGGGTTTTCACCGTGGGCGAGGGCCGAACCGACGCGCGGTCGGTGCCCTGCTTTTCAGAGTGGCCTGGCTGATGCGGTACGTGTGACCTGAGAGATTGGCGGGGAGGCTTGCTCCTTCGGTGCCGACGGGCGGTGCCGCCGGCTCTCCCGCATCGCGGAAACGGCCGAGTATTCAGTTGGGGCGGTGCGCGCTCACTCTACTCCCTGGGCGCCGGGCGAGGGATGCGCGCTACTTGTTGTCGCGGAAGTAGCGCACGGCCTGCCAGATGAGCACGACGAGCCCGGTCACCGCCATGAGCGCGAACACGGGCACGAGCCACGGCGCGAGCGCCGGGTCGACGGGCGGGAGCGGCAGGGCGAGGTGCTCGGTCATGGTCGGCAGGCTACAGAAGTCGGCGAGTGACGTCACGCCGCGCCCATCTTGACATTCGGCGTGATTGGTTAATTTGTTAGGTCAAGCTGGCATAGTTGGCTTCATGTCAGTGAGCACCGCGAACGCCGACGCCCTCTCCGGCACGGGCGAAGTAGTCCTTCCCCTCAGCAAGTTCATGAAGCTGGACCGGTCAGGGCCAATTCCGCTCTACTTCCAGATCGCTCAGATCATCGAGCAAGCGGTTCGCGATGGCGATCTCCCGCCCGGCGCACGGCTGGAAAACGAGATTGCCCTCGGGAACCGCCTCGGATTGAGTCGTCCGACGGTCCGCCGTGCGATCCAGGAAGTCGTCGCGAAAGGACTCCTCGTCCGACGACGCGGGATCGGCACTCAGGTAGTTCAGGGCCAGGTCACGCGCGGCCTCGAACTGACGAGCCTGTACGACGATCTGGTGCAGAGCGGTCAGCACCCGAGCACAGACGTCCTCTCGATGGAGGTCGTCGAATCGACGGGACTCGTCTCCGAGCGACTCGGAATCACCGACGGTGGGCCGGTCGTGCATCTCCGGCGGGTGCGCAGGGCAGACGGTGCCCCCGTGGCAATCCTCGAGAATTGGCTGCCAGCAGACATCACCAACCTTTCGACCGACGACATCGCTGAGCATGGGCTCTATCAGGTGCTCCGATCGCGGGGAATAACGATGCGGGTCGCGCAGCAGCGCATCGGTGCACGAAGGGCCACTCCCGATGAAGCCGACATCCTCGGCCTCGAACGCGGCGGCGCCGTGCTCACCATGGAACGGACCGCGTTCGACGGCTCGGGCCGCGCCGTAGAGTTCGGCCGACACTGCTATCAGCCGGACGTCTACGCGTTCGAGGTCACCCTCGTCGAGAAATGACATGAGTCCGGTTCCGCACACCACCACCAGTGTGCGGAACCGGACTCAAAGGACCCTCCAGGAGCGTCCTTAGACCGGGGTTAGACGGGGCTCGACCGCTGTGTGAGGATCGAGCCCCGCTTTCCCTTCCTCGACGACCGTCAGTGACGGCCCTCTCGGTATCGACGGATCCCCTCCGCGCCTTCCACGACGGCAGCGGTGAGTTCCTCCACCGACGTGTCTTCGCGACGGACATCCAGGATCTTCCGACCATGGTTCATGACGATGTGCCGATCGCACACCTGATACGCATGGTGAAGGTTGTGGGTCACGAGAACCGAGCTCACGCCTTCTGACTTGAGTTGTGTCAGGTAAGCCAACAGTGCTTCGGTTGCACGGACAGCCAACGCCGACGTGGGCTCATCAAGAATGAGGAGGCTGCGCTTGAAGTGCACCGCCCGGGCAATGGCGACGGCCTGAGCCTGGCCACCCGACAGCGACGCCACGAGTTGCTTCGGGCTCTTGATGCCCTCGATCGTGACGACGGAATCGAGTACGTCAGCGGTGATCGCGTCCATCTGCTTCATCTTCATGAAGCCGAGACGGTTTGTGATCTCGCGACCCATAAAGATATTGCGCGTAATCGTCATGAACGGGACGAGTGCGGAATCCTGGAAAATCGTCTCGACGCCGAGGCGTTCGGTCGTTTCCCGGCTCATCCGATCGATGGTCGATCCGCCCCACGTGAACTCACCGGCATCCGCCTGCACGACACCGGACATGATCTTGACGAGCGTCGATTTGCCCGCGCCATTGTCTCCGAGGAGCCCCACGACCTCGTTCTCGCCGATTTCGAAACTCACGTCGTTCAGGACGGTGTTGGGGCCGTACTTCTTCGTGACGCCCTGAAGCGAGTAGAGAGCAGTCATCGCGCCTTCCCTTCCATGAGCTTGTTGAAGATCGCGGCGATCACGATGGTGACGCCCACGAACAGGGTGATGTAGAAGCCAGGAGCCTTAGCAAGGAGCAGGCCGTTTCGAATGAGCTCGATGAGCGCGGCACCCACGACGATTCCCGTGACGGAGCCACGGCCGCCCATAAGGGAGGTCCCCCCGACGACGGCAGCGGCGATCGCGAACAGCGTGAAGTCTTCCGTCGCAGACCCTCCGGGCTGCATGGACGAGGTTCGTACCGCGATCAGGATCGAGGCGAAGCCGACGAGCCCGCCGAAGATCGCGAACGACATGAGCTTGACCCGCTTCGGGTTGATGGAGATCGCCTCCGCCGCGGCGGGGTTTCCGCCGACGGCGAAGAGGTGATTTCCGAGCCGGTGACGGTGAACGAAGAACCACGCCAAAACCCCGATGATCAGAAGCCAGACAAGCTGCGATCGGAAGAAGCCGAAGTCCTGAGCGAAGAGGAAGACCATCAAATCGTCGCGTGATGACGTCAACGTCGCAGGGGTCGTGCCGTTGAGGAAGATTCCGGCACCCATCCAGAAGAAGCTCATGCCGAGGGTCGCGATGAAAGAGGGGATACGGGTGTACACGACGATCAGCCCATTGACCAGGGCGACGACCATCCCACAGACGATGGCGGCCGCAATCGCGGCCCACAGCCCCGCGCCCTCGGCAGTCTTGATAAAGACGATCGCGCTGAGAGTGATGTTCGCGCCGAGCGAGAGATCGAACTCGCCCGCGATCATGAGGATGCCGGCAGCCAGTCCAAGGATGGCGAGGACCGGCACTGCCTGGGAGACCACGCCCGAGAGGTTGTTGGGGTTGAGGAATGCAAACCCCTCGGGCGATACCAGGCCCGCGATCGTGTAGCCCGCCAGGAGCACGATCAACACAACCGAGATTTCCAGTGCACCGCGGCCCCGAACGAACTGAAGCTCGTGGCGAACTCGGCCGAACAAGCCGCTCGACTGGCGAGCGTCGGAGATCCGACGCTGCGTGGTTATCGCCTCCGTAGCCATCGGAGCCTCGATCGTGGGCGGATCGACGTGGGCGGGTTTCCTGTCTGACATGTTTCCTGCCTTAGAACGCGTGAAGTGATGAGAGTGGCGGCTCGCGTCGCCGAGAGAAGGGAGGTGATGCGGCGGTGGGGCCGACTCCGTTTCTGTCGAGTCGGCCCCACCGGTAGTGCGATGTTGCTGACTTACCAGCGGATGCCCTGGAGATCAGGCGCCTCGATGTTGCTCACGGTGTCCTTCGTGATCAGCCCGAGACCGCCCGAGTTGATGTTGGCAGCCGAGAACCCGAAGTCAAGGTTGAGGATGCCCTGCATCACCGACTGGAAGCCCTGGATGTAACCCTGCTGGTCAGCCGTGGCGAGGATCTGGCCGTCCTTGAGGCCCTGCACGATGGCCGGAGCCGTGTCGAACCCGATGACCTTCGCAGTCGTGTTGCCGGCGGCAAGGAGGGCGGCGGGAAGGTTACGGTGCGGGGTGCCGCCGACCGGGACAATGGCCTTCACGTCGGGGTTCGCCACCAGCCACGTGGTCAGCGCGTCAAGCGCCGGTGCATCCTCACCGCCAGTACGGAGCCACTCCGGCTGCGGCAGGACGCCGATACCCGCCTCCGACAGCACGTCATAGACACCACCGCCGCGCTGGAAGGCGTAGGGCTGGTCGGGCTCCTCAGCGGTGATCAGAACCTTGTCGCCCGGCGCAACGACACCGGAGTCGAGGAGGTTCTGAGCGACAATCGTCCCGACCTCGTAGAAGTCCTGGCCGACGAAGCCCTGCACGCAGTCCCCAGCACTCTCGGGAGCGGGAACATTGAAGGCAATGACGGGAATGCCCGCATCGTGCGCCTGGCAGGCCACGTCAACCCACGCCTCGCCCTCGTTGAACGGCATGAAGATGAATGCCGGGTCGGTCGCGATGGCCGTCTGCACGAGGGTGACCATGGTGGCCGAGTCGCCCTCGGCCGTCTGGTGCGTGAACTCGAGGTTGCCGAGCTCGGCGGCGTCCTCGGCGCCCTGCAGGATCTGCGCCCAGAAGGCGTCGCCCGCCGGGTTGTAGTAGGTGAAGAAATAGACATCGCGGTTCTCGGCGCGCGAGCCGAATCCCGACTCGAGGCCGGCCGAACCAGCCTCGTCAGCCGGTGCGGCACCGGCCGCGCAACCGGCGAGTAGGGTTGCGCCGGCGACGATGGCGCCCGCGACCAGGAGGCCGCGCTTCTTGGTGCTGGTGATCACTTCGTTGTGTCCCTTCGTGTGGGCTCCGCCGATCTGGTGAGCGGGCCGGAGCGTCATTGCTGTTCTTGGAATGTAAGGGATCGAGGTCAAGAGGTCAATAGTTTGTTATGACATATTTACCTATAGTGAACGTTGCGACGTCACCATCACCCGATCGGGTCAGCGGCGTGACATCGCTGCAGAGATCTCCTCCTCGATCCGTTCGCGCTGGTACCGCGAGACCGCTTCCCACTGCTCGTCTTCAGCGAACACATTCGAGACAATGAGCGCATCGGGGCGGTCGAGGAACCCCACCGCGCGGAGGGCGTCGAAATACTCCGCCCAATCGACGTCGCCATCACCCATCCGCAGGTGCTGGTGCACCCGAGCGGCGTTTCCCGGGGGGTTCGAGATGTATCGCAGGCCGTGCGATCGGCGGTGGTCAAATGAGTCGGCCGCATAAGCCGCTCCCAGCCGCTCCCCCGCGGCTGCGATGATGCCGGGGGCGTCATCGCCGTAGTGGAAGGTGTGCGAGCCGACGTAGACGAAGCCCACGTGCTCCGTGTCGAGCGCGCGGATGACACGCACGGCCTCGTGGCCCTCCTCGACGAAGTCATCGGGGTGCGGGTCAATGTTCACTCGCAGGCCCTCGCGCTCGATGACCGGCAGCAGCTCCTCCATCGAGCGGAAGAACGCCGCTTCAGAGTCCTCACTGCGCTCGGGGCGGCCGCTGAACTCGGTGTTGATAACGCGCACGTCGAGCTCGACGGCGATCTCGATGAGTCGACGGAAGTTTCGCACCGCAGCCTCGCGCTGGTGCTCTTCCGGCGAGGAGATCCGGTAGACCGGTAAGAGGGACGAGATCCCGATACCGGCGTCCTTCGCCGCTTTCTTTGTCGCCGCGAGAAGCTCACGGTCGGCGCGCGGGAAGCGGAAGAACGGCATGAAATCGACGTGCGGCGTCAGCTGGATCCATTCGTAGCCGAGCTCCGCAGCGACGCGGGGGAACTCGAGGAACCGGTGCGTGTGGTGCAGCGGCGTGGGGTCGAGAGCGATTCTCATTGGGGGCTCCTTTGCGATCAGGCGTAGAACGCCGGGCGGGCCGCGTACTCAACCTCGACGCGGCGACCGGTCTCGAGCGCCTCGACGCCGGCCTTGCACGCCGCGGCGACGAGATAGCCGTCCCACGCGCTCGGGCCGTCGATGGCGCCAGCCTGCGCCGCGCGCACCCAGCGCTGGATCTGGGCGTCGTAGGCCTCGGCGAAGCGGGTGGTGAACGAAACGTGCTCGGCGCGGCCGTAGCGGCCGTCGCTCCACAGGGTCATGCCACCCGTGCGCCCGATCTCGGCGATGCCGCGCTCGAAGACCGCCTCGGTCTTGACCTGGTAGCCGAACTGCACGCTGACGTTCATCTCGACGTCCGCGAGCACGCCCTGCTCGGTCTCGAGCAACACGAGCACCGGCTCGTCGAGGTGAGCGGGCGAGAGCGAGTTGCGCCGCGGACGCTTGACCTCGATCGCCGTGACCGGCGAGTCGGTGAGGTAGCGCACGATGTCGATCTCGTGCACGACCGAGTCGTTGATGAGCATCGGGTTCGTGTAGCTGTCGGGCACGGCCGGGTTGCGGTGCGCGCACCGCAGCGCGAGGAGAGCTCCCGCCTCGCCCGAGGCGATGAGGTCGCGCAGCTGCATGTACTCGCGGTCGAAGCGGCGCATGAAGCCCACCTGAATGAGCTTCCTGCCAGCCTTCTGCTCGGCCTCGAGGATGCGCAGGCTCGACTCGGGGTCGGGCGTGAGCGGCTTCTCGCACAGGATCGGCAGGCCCGCCTCGATCGCGGGGAGCAGCACGGGCTCGTGGAACTGCCCGGGGGTGGCGATGAGCACGGCGTCGACGACACCGCTCGCGAGAGCATCCTCGATCGCCGTGAAGTGCTGGGCGCCCGGAGCGTTCGCGATCGCGGCGGCCGCGCGGCCCGCGTCGGGCTCGACGACGGCGCTCACGGTCGCGCCGACGATGCGCTGGCTGATGCGTGTGATGTGGTCGGCGCCCATCATGCCGGCGCCGACGACGGCGATGCGGAGGTCGTTCATGGTGGTGATCTCTTCTCTGAAGTTCTGGTGGTGGTGGATCAGTGGAAGCGAGCGGCGGCCGTGCAGCCGGCGATGTGCGAGCGGGTGCGCTGCGCGATTGGGAACGGGAAGTCGACGTCGCAGCCGTACATGTCCTGCTCGACGATGGCGAACATGGTCGGGTCGATCTCGGCCGCGAGCTCGAGGATCGGGGCGAACTCGGGCACGCCGTTCCCTCCCGGCTCGGTCATGACGCCCTTCGCGACCGCCTCGACGAAGGGCAGGTCGTTCTTCAGGGTGTCGGCGAGGATGTCGGGCTCCACCTGCTTGAGGTGCAGGTAGCCGATGCGCTCGGGGTGCGCGCGCATCAACGTGACGTTATCTCCGAGGTAGTAGGCGAAGTGGCCGGTGTCGAGGCAGAGGTTCGTAAAGCGAGCATCGGTCTCGGCGAGGAAGCGCTCGACTTCGGCGTAGGTGCCGATGTGGCTGTCGGCGTGCGAGTGGAACTGCTGCTTGATGCCGTACTCCTCGAGCAGGGCCTTGCCGAGGCGGTCGTGGCCCGCCGCGAGCCGCGACCACTGCTCGTCGGAGAGCGTGCGGCCCTCGAGGACCTCGGCCGTCGCATCGCTGCGCCACAGGTCGGGGATGACGACGAGGTGCTCGACGCCGAACTTCGAGACGAGGCCCGCGACGTCCAGCGCCTGCTGCCAGGCGCGCTCCCACTGCTCGTCGCCCTTGTGGAAGCCCGTGAATACGGTGCCGGCCGTGAGCGTGAGGTCGCGCTTGCCGAGCTCGTCCTGTAGCTGGTTCGGGTCGGTCGGCAGGTAGCCGAACGGGCCGAGTTCGATGTAGTGGTAGCCGGCGGCCTGCGCCTCGTCGAGGAAGCGCTGCCACGGCACCTGCTTCGGGTCGTCCGGGAACCAGACGCCCCACGAGTCGGGGGCGGTGCCGACGCGGATCTGCGCGGTGGTCGTCATAGTCGTCTCCTGTTCGAGGTCGTGCGGATCAGCCGAGCAGCGGGCGCTGACGGGCGCGCTGCTCGAGGTAGTCGATGAGGGCCTGCTGCGTGCTGTCGAGGGTCGAGACCTCGGCGACCGGCACGTCCCACCAGCCCTCGCCGTCGGGCGCGTAGATGAGCGGGTCGCTGTTGATGTGGATGACCGTCGAGCGGTCGGAGGCCTTCGCGGTCGCCATCGCGGCGCGCAGTTGCTCGATCGCGTCTTCGCGGGGCTCGATCTCGATGACGTCCACGCCGTAGCTGCGGGCGTTCGCCGCCAGGTCGACGGGGAGGATCTTCTCGCCCTGGAAGTTGCGCTGCTCGGGGTCGTACTCGCGGTACCAGGTGCCGAAACGCTCGGAGCCGACGGTCTCGGAGAGGTGACCGATCGACGCGTATCCATGATTCTGGATGAGCACGACGATGATCTTGATGCCCTCGGCGACGGCAGTGACGAGCTCGCTGTTGAGCATGAGGTATGAACCGTCGCCAACCATGACGATGACGTCGCGGTCGGGGGCGCCGCGGCGTACCCCGATGCCGCCAGCGATCTCATAGCCCATGCACGAGAAGGCGTACTCGACGTGGTAACCGAGGGCGTCGCGCACGCGCCAGAGCTTGTGCAGGTCGCCCGGCAGCGAGCCCGCGGCCTGCACGACGACGTCGGTCGGGTCGGACGACGCCTGCACAGCGCCGATGATCTCGGGCTGGCCGGGCAGGGCGAGACCCGAGGGCTGGAACGCCTCATCGACGAGCGCATCCCACTGCGCCTTCGAGGCGGCGATCGACTGCGCGTCGGCGTCGGAGATGCGGAAGCTCTCGAACTCGACCAGCAGCGCCTCGAGCGCTTCCCGGGCGTCCGCGATCACGGCGACCTGCGTGCCGTGCTTGTAGGCGTCGAACGCGGCCACGTTGATGTTGACGAACGTGACGTCGGGGTTCTGGAAGGCGGTGCGGCTCGCGGTCGTGAAGTCGCTGTAGCGCGTACCGATGCCGATGATGACGTCGGCTTCGGCGGCGCGGCGGTTGGCGGCGAGGGTTCCCGTGGCGCCCACTCCCCCGAGGTTCTGCGCGTGATCCCACGTGAGCACGCCACCGCCAGCCTGGCTCGTGCCGACGGGGATGCCGGTGAGCTCGACGAAGCGGCGCAGCTGCTCCTCGGCGGCCGAGTAGATGACGCCCCCGCCGGCGATGATCATGGGCTTCCTCGCGCCGCGGATCGCCTCGACGGCGCGCGCGAGCGGGGCGCGCTCGGGGAGCGGGCGGCGGAGGTGCCACTCGCGGGGCGCGAGGAACTCGGCGGGAACATCCAGCGCCTCAGCCTGGACGTCCTCCGGCAGCGCGATCGTGACGGCACCGGTCTCGGCCGGGTCGAGCAGCACGCGCATCGCGTTGAGCGCGACCGAGTAGAGCTGCTCGGGCCGTTGCACTCGATCGAAGAAGCGCGACAGCGGGCGGAAGGCGTCGTTGACGGTGAGGCCGATGTCGTGCGGCAGCTCGAGCTGCTGCAGCACCGGGTCGGCGACACGCGTCGCGAAGGTGTCGCTCGGCAGTAGCAGGGCGGGCATGCGGTTCGTCGTCGCGAGGGCGGCGCCCGTGAGCATGTTCGCGGCGCCCGGACCCACGGATGCTGCACTCGCGAACGTGCCGAGACGACGGTGCACGCGCGCGTAGCCGACCGACTGGTGCACCATCGCCTGCTCGTTGCGCGCCTGGTAGTACGGCATGAGGTCGGGCTGCTCGGCATTGGCCTGCTTGAGCGCCTGGCCGATGCCGGCGACGTTGCCGTGGCCGAAGATGCCGAACATGCCGGGGATGCTGCGCTCGCGGTGGTCGCCGTCGACGGTCCACTGGTTGGCGAGGAACTCAACGAGCGCCTGGCTCACGGTCATGCGGCGGGTGGTCATGAGTGGGTGTCCTCCGGTCGGCCAGCAGTGGCGGGGGCGAGATAGGGCAGTCGGGCGTCCGGGGCCTGGTCGGCCCACGTGGCGCGCACCCACGCGTGGGCGGGGTCGTCGGTGATGAGCCAGGCGCGCTCCGCACCCGGGCCCGCCATGACGTTGAGGTAATAGAGGTCGTAGCCGGGCGCCGCCATGCACGGGCCGTGCCAGCCGTGCGGCACGAGCGCGACGTCGCCCGAACGCACCTCGGCGAGCGTGTCGATCTCGCCGGCGCCGGAGGCGTACGTGCGCACGTAGCCGATCGGGTCGGCGCCCTCGACGCCCGCGGGAGCTCCGCGGGTGACCGCGGTCTCGAAGTAGTAGATCTCCTCGAGCGCGCTCTCGGAGCCCTCGATGTGCTCGTCGTGCTTGTGCGGCGGGTAGCTGGACCAGTTATCAGCGGGAGTGATCACTTCACAGACGATCAATCGATCGGCGTCGAGAATTCCCGGTACGCCGAAATTGTGAACCTGACGCGTCGCACGCCCGGCACCGCGAAGCTCAACGGGTACGTCTGCGTGCGGGATGTACCTCGCGGGGTGCCACGCCGTCGCAGGCGCCTCGGCAACCGCGATCCGCCCTGTCCCACGAATAGCAGCCGAGGTGCCCACCGGAAGGTAGAGCACATCCGTCGGCCCGTCGAAGACCGAGGCCCGCCCGACCAGAACCTGCTCGACCGGAAGGTGCTCTCCTTCGAGCTGGTATTCGACCGTGAACGTCCCGCTGAGGGGCACGATGACACGCTCTACAGCATCGACCATCAGCGCAAATGGGATTCCAGCGAGGTCAGCGACACGCATCCCCGTGTGGCTCCAGCCCGGCTGAGTGCGGTCCACAACCGTTGCCCATGTTCCTTCGCGGAGGCTTCCCGCGGGGAAGAACCACCCCTCCTGGTCATGAGCGAGGAGATGAGAGGGAGATTTCGATGTGGTCACGTCATGCTCCTCGGCGATCGGGGTGCCCTTAGCCGTGAACCAGGGCCGCGGCCATGTCGACAGCTGCGACGACGTCGTCGTCCGCTGGGTAAAGAAGACTGCGGCCGACGACCAGCCCCCGCACGTTCGGCAACGACAGTGCGTTTGACCACTGCTCGAATGCCTGGTCCTGGTCGTCCGCGACCTCGCCGCCGAGGAGGAGTGTGGGCAGCGTCGTCGCCGCCATGACCCTCTCCATGTCCTCGACGACCGGAAGCTTCAACCACGAGTAGGCGCTCGAGTGACCCAGTCCCGAAGCGATCGCAATCGAGAGGATGACGGCTTCCGTCGAGAGATCATTCCGAATACGACCGTCGACCCATTCACTCATGAAGGGCTCCAGCATGATCGGCACGTGGGCGTCCGCTGCCTCATTCACCGCCCTGGCGGTCGCCTCCAATGTCGCGACCGAGGCCGGGTCCGAGAGATTGATGCGAACGAGGTTTTTCGCAACGTCCACTCGGTCACGGACGATGCGGTCGATAGTGAAAGCGGTATACCGATCGTCCATCTCGAACGCCGAGCCCCGCAGTCCGCCGCGGTTCATGGAACCGACGACGACCTTGTTCTCGAGCAGCCCGAGGAGTGCGAGGTCATCGATCACGTCAGGAGTGCCGAGAACGCCATCCACACCGGGTCGAGCCAAGGCAGCCGCGAGTCGGCGCAGAAGCTCCTCGCGGTCGGCCATTGCATTTCGAGAGGAACCCGCGGCGAGTGCACCGCGGGCGGGATGGTCGGCCGCGACGATGAACAATCTGCCGTCATCGCCGAGAAGGGGCCGCCGCGTCCGCGTCGCCAACGCATGAGCGATGGCTGCTGGATTCTGCGCGCGAGTCTCCCGGAGGGAGGTCAGGTCTAGGCCAGGCAGTGCCGGCGGAAAGGCCGCGGAAGTCCCAATGGTGGTCATGCTCTGCCCTTCTCGATCGTGCGCTCGACCTCGTCCGAAGTCGGCATGGCCGTGCTGCACTCGAGGCGACCGGCCACGATCGCACCGGCCGCATTCGCGAATTGCACGATTCGCTCCAGATTCCATCCCGCAAGAAGCCCATGAACGAGAGCGCCGCCGAAAGCGTCCCCTGCGCCGAGCCCGTTCACGACGTCGACGACGAAGGGCGGAACCTCCACGCACTCGGACGCGGTCTTGGCCAGCACGCCCTTGGGACCCTGCTTGACGATCGCCAACTCGACCCCGCGCTCCAGCAAAGCATCGGCAGCTCGAAGCGGCTCCGTCTCGCCCACCGCAACTTCGCACTCTTCGCGATTACCCACCGCGACGGTCGCCCACTCCAAGGCGTCGGCGGCCTGGTCACTCGCCTCAGACGCGCTCGACCAGAACATCGGTCGGTAGTCGAGATCGACAATGGTGTGGCCGGCCCGACCACGCGCTTGCCAGGCGGCACGGTGGGCCGATCGGCTCGGTTCAGCGGAGAGGCCCGTCAATGTCGACCAGAAAACGCGAGCAGTACGCATGGAATCGAGGTCTATGGTTTCCGGTCGGAGCTGCAGGTCGGGAACGGGAGCAGGCCTGTAGAACGAGAGCGGGAAATCATCGGGCGGGAAGATCTCGCAGAAGACCACGGGCGTCTGCAAACCCTCGAATACCTGAACATGACGGGTGAGGACGTGCAACCTCTCGAGCTCCGCGATGACGAAACGGCCGAACCCGTCGTCACCGACGCCTGTGGCGATGGACGCAGACCTTCCGTATCGCGCGGCGGCAACCGCGACGTTCGTGGCACTGCCTCCGAGGAACTTCCCGAAAGTCGTGACACGCTCCAGAGGCACGCCGGTCTGAAGTGGGTAGATATCGACGCCGACTCGGCCCATGGAGATCAGGTCGAGCGCTGTCTGCTCGGTGGTCGTGCTCATACGGCGATGTACGGCTCTCTGTGCGTGCCTGTCTTAATGTAAGGACAATAGTACGTTAACCTTGCGACGCGGTGTCGTCAAGCCGGGCTCGAGCGATACTGAGCGTCGCAGCAGCCACACGCAGTCCCTCGATGCGACCAAGACTCGCGTCCTCGTGCTCAATGGCAAGATCGACACCTGGTGCCGTTCGAGCGAGCGTCTCCACGAACTTGTTCCAGAACTCCTGATCATGCCCCAGACCTACTGCGACAAAGTCCCAGGCGGAATCCGTAGGCCACTCACACAAGGTGTAGCCGCCGCCGAGTCCAAGCGGACCTTCTTCCGGCGGGACACGCCTGAATCGGTCGTCGAGCACACCGTGAAGGCGGACCGCCTCGTTAATGCGAATATCCTTCGCCGCCGCCGTCACGACCAGCTCGCCGAGAAACTCCAAAGCGACGATCGGGTCGATCTGCTGCCAGAAGAGGTGCGACGGATCCATCTCTGCTCCGACATGTGTCGCCTCTGTAGCCTCGATGAGCCGCACCAGGGTCGTCGGGTTAAAGACGATGTTCTGGGGGTGCATCTCAATGCCGATACGAACTCCCACATCAGCAGCTCGTCGATCGACCTCCCGCCAGAAGGGGACGGCGACCGACCACTGATGTTCGAGGGAATCCATGTCGACGCTGTTCCACGGGTTGACAACCCAGGCCGGCCTGATCCCGTTTGTCGCGTTCGCTGGCGATCCGGACATCGTGATCACACGATCGACGCCTAGGCGGCGGGCAATCGAGATCGCCGCGACAAGATCGATGCCGTGCCTAACAGCAGGGTCCGGGTGTAGCGGGTTTCCGTTACAGTTCAGCGCCGTGATCGCGATGCCACGATCTGAGAACAATCCGAGATAGTCATCGAGCGCCGCGTCGCTCGTCATGATCGCGTCGATGGGGATGTGGCGCGCTGGGAGGAATCCCCCGACATTCAATTCTGCGCCGTCGAGACCCAACTCAACGAGGACGTCAAGAGCCAGCTCTACGTCACGATCGTGAAGTACGGCGGTGTATGCACCCAAGCGCATGGAATGCTCCTCCCCGGGAGGTGGCATCTGCGACGCCACAGTTTGTGCGTTTGTCCTAACATACTCCACGCGAGCCGGTCGGGCTATAGCCCACCCACGTTGGCACGGCGCGAAACGCGCAGTGCCCCGACAGGACTACATCAGCCGTCGAGCAGCCCCGTCAGCCCGTCGTGGTCGAACCCGGGCATCGCGAGCATCTCCGCAGCCCCCTCGGTCGCCTCGATGATGCCGCTCAGCAGCTCGACGACCGTGGTCGACTGCAGGAGTCGCACCTGGTCGAGCGGGCCGAGGGGGGCGATGCCCGCGAGCTGCCAGCACGCGCGGACAGGGTCGTCGTCGAGCACGATGTCAGGGGGCCACTGCTGCTCGATGAACTCGCTGGCCTTCGCGATGGTGCGGCGCACGAGCTGCTCGGCGCGCTCGAGCAGCGGGCGGTGCTGCTCGTCCCAGGCGAGGTCATCGAGCGGCCGCACGGTCGCCCGCGGGTGGGGGTCGTCGGGCAGCCAGTCGACGACCTCGATGCGGCGATCGCCGACGGCGATGAGGCCGATGAAGCCTTCGCTGGTCTCGACCCGGGTGATCTGGGCGACCGTTCCGATGGCGAAGCGCTGCTCACCCCCGCCGACCTCGCTGCCGCGCTCGATCAGCACGATGCCGAACTCGGGCGGCTCGTCGCCGAGGATCGTCGAGAGCATGACGATGTAGCGCTCCTCGAACACGCGCAGCGCGGTCGGCATGGCCGGGAACAGCACCGAGCCGAGCGGGAACATCGGCATGACCGTCATGCCCTCAGCCTGGCAGGGGTTCCTGCGGATTCCCAGACACTTCGCATACCCCCAGGGGTATAGTGGTCATCATGAGCGACGTCGACCGCAGCATCCGCCCCGTGATCGGCGAATGGGTGGGCGGCATCGACATTCCCGTCATCAATGAGCGCGCGGTGCGCGCCTCAGCGGGCCTGCTCTTCCTCGGCGGCTTCAGCGCCTGGCTCGTCGGCATCATCACCGGCGACCTGCAGCCGATGCGCGTCTTCGGCATCGTCTTCGCCGTCGAGATGTACCTGCGCCTGCTGGTCGGAACCCGGTTCACCCCGACGCTCGTGCTCGGCGCCCTGATCACGCGGGCGCAGCGGCCCGAGTGGGTCGACGCACGCCCGAAGCAGGTTGCCTGGGGCCTCGGGTTCGGGATGGCCCTGGCCGGGTGCCTCGCCCTCGGCTGGCTCGGCCTGCCGGCCGTCGTGGCGCAGACCATCTGCGCGATCTGCCTGGCGCTGCTGTACCTCGAAGCCGCCTTCGGCTACTGCCTCGGCTGCGAGATCGCCCGGCGCCTCAGCAAGGAGAAGCCCACGATGTGCGCCGGAGACACCTGCACCTACGTGCCGCCGAAGCGCGGCGAGCACCACCACGCCTAAGAGAGAAGGACATCTGCCATGAAGACCCCCGCTCCCTGGGCCATTGCCCTGCTCACCGCCGTCTCATCGCCCGCGGGGCGCTGGGCGCGCATCATCGGCGGACCGGCCGTGATCGTCGGCGCCATCGTTGCCGGCGGTTGGGCTCTCGTGCTCGCGCCGATCGGCGCGATGATGCTGGTGACGGGCATCCTGAACATCTGCCCCGTCGGCCCGCTCCTTGGGCGCCCGGCCAAGGGCGACGAGCTGATCCTGTCGTTCCAGCGGGTCGACGCCGTCTCCGTGAAGCGCTGACTCGTGCGCAGGCGCGCATCGGGACGTTCGACCCTGACCGATCGGTAAGGGGCGGGTTAGCCTGAGGGTGCGCGAGGACGCGCATCCGTCATCGAAGGAGCATCATGCAGATCAGTGGGAAGGTCTTCGCCGTCACCGGCGGCGGCAACGGCATCGGGCGCGAGGTCGTGCTCGGCCTCGTGGCGAAGGGCGCGCGCGTCGCGGCCCTCGATCTCAACGAGGATGGTCTGGCCGAGACGGTCAAGCTGGCCGGCGCGAACGGCGACCGTATCTCGACCCACGTGGTCAACGTCACCGACCGCAAGGCCGTCGAGAAGCTTCCGGCCGCGATCATCAAGGAGCACGGCCAGATCGACGGCCTGCTCAACATCGCCGGCATCATCCAGAAGTTCGTGCCCGTGATGCAGCTCGACTGGGATCAGATCGAGCGCGTCATCGACGTCAACCTGTACGGCGTGCTGAACACCTGCAAGGCGTTCTTGCCCGAGCTGGTCAAGCGCCCCGAGGCGGCGCTGGTCAACGTGGCGAGCATGGGCGCGTACGCACCGGTTCCCGGCCAGGGCGTCTACGGCGCCACCAAGGCCGCCGTCGCCCAGTTGAGCCGTGCCCTGCACTCGGAGCTCATGGAGACCGGCGTGCGGGTCACCGGTGTGTTCCCCGGTGCGATCGGCACCAACATCAGCATCAACTCGGGCATCATGACCGAGGAGCAGGCCAAGCAGATGGCGGCGAGCGCCGGAGACCAGGCGCGCAAGTCGACGGCTCCGGCCGAGGCGGGCCGCCAGATCATCGAGGCTGTCGAGAAGGGCTCGTACGAGATCTTCATTGGCGGCGACGCTCGCTTCATGTCGCGCCTGGCACGCCTCAACCAGAAGAACGCGGCGGGCCTCATCTACAAGAACATGAAAGACCTGCTCGCGTCGATGAACTGACGTCTCGAGTGCGGTCAGGCGGCCGGTGGTGCGGGGGGCGCACTACCGGCCGCTTCTGCGTTCTCGGACGGGCCGCCCTCGATCACCGCCTTCCGGCCGCGGATCACGCCGACCTCGTAGGCCGTCACCGCGATGAGCGTGATCGCGAGCAGCGGCAGGACGAACCAGAGCATGACGTCGGTGAAACCTTCGAGGGCATCGTGCTGCGTCGAGGCGAGCACAAGATAGGCCGTGTACGCGATGTAGAGCGCTACGAAGAGGCTGCCCTCCCAGCGGGCGATGATGAAGCCGGTGAAGGCGATCGGCAGCAGGGCCACGGCGGTCGCGAGCATGAGCGGCAGGTCGAGCGCGATCGCGGCCGGCGACACCGGGATGCCCTGGCCGAAAAGGATCGCCGGCAGACCGAGCACCATACCGATGTTGAAGATGTTGCTGCCGACGATGTTGCCGACCGCCATGTCGCGCTCACCGCGGCGCACGGCGATGATCGAGGTCGCCAGCTCGGGCAGCGAGGTGCCGACGGCCACCACGGTGAGGCCGATCACGAGGCTGCTGATGCCGAGAGCGGTCGCGATACCCACCGCGCCGTCGACGAGCAGGCGCGCACCGAGCACGAGCAGGCCGATGCCGGCAATGAGCAGCACCAGTGCGAGCCACAGCGGCCGCGCCTTCTCGATGGGCTCCTCCGTCAGTTGCGCCGTCGCCCGCGACTCGCGCCGCCCGATGACGACGCTGATGACGGTGTGCACGGCGAGCCCGCCGAGAAGCAGGATGCCGTCGACGAGGCTGATTTGACCGTCGAGACTGACGGCCACGAGCAGCACCGAGATACCGACCATGACCGGGATGTCGAAGCGCACGAGCTGACGCTTGATGATGAGCGGCGACACGATCGCCGAGAGCCCGAGGATGAACAGAATGTTCACGATGTTGCTGCCGACGACGTTGCCGACCGCGAGATCGGGCTCGCCCTGCAGCACCGCGTCGACCGTGACGGCGAACTCGGGGGCGGAGGTGGCGGCCGAGACCACCACCAAGCCGATCACGAGCGGCGAGATGCCGACCTTCGCGGCGAGAGTCGAGGCACCGCGAACGAGCGCCTCCCCACCGAGGACGAGCAGCACGAGACCAGCGACGATGAAGACGATGTCGAAAAACACGAGCACAGCCTAGGGCGAGAAACCCTACATCTGGGTCAGGTTTCGGGGCGGAGCCAGGTGAGCCAGGAGCGCAGCAGGCGCTCGAGCGCGGCGCGGTCGGCGGCGTCGAGCGGCTCGAGCAGGCGATGCTCGTTGGCGAGGTGCGCCTCGAAGGCGCGCTCGACGCGCGCGAGGCCCGCATCCGTCAGCGCGACGACGCGCACGCGACCGTCGTCGGGCGAACGACCGCGGGTGACGAGCCCC
>JAIWOM010000211.1 GCA_020216895.1 Microcella sp. | reverse complement strand
GGCGAGCCACGCGGCGAGCGTCGTCGCCGGCTCGTCGGCGAGCAGCGCGGGCGAGCCGGGATGGGTGCCGAGCCAGACCTCGGCCTCGGGCCCGCCGCTCGGGGGGAGGCCGCGGAACGCCGCGATGGCGTCGTGCGAGCCCCACGGGTACGGACGGGCAGCGTTGGTGATGCGGAGCAGCACGGGAACCTCTCGACGGGGAGCGCGAGCCAGCGCAGGCTCGGGCAGGCACAGGGTACTACCCGGGCGTCTCCGGGGCGGCAGCGGCCGACGCCCCGCCTTGGTGCACTCCCGACAAAAGGAGGGCCGCTGCCCGCCTTCCTCCCTGCGGGAAGGCCACGGACTCCCCCGCGCGCGGAAGCCCCTCGCCTAGCGTGGTGCCCATGACCTTCCCGACCCTCGCCAGTGACTTCTATGCCTTCGAGAGCCAGCTCGCCGAGCACGAGCAGCGCGAGCTGGTGCGGCTGCGCACCTTCCTCGAGACCGAGGTCAAGCCGGTCGTCAACGACTACTGGGACCGCGCCGAGTTCCCCCGCCAGATCCTGCCCGGGCTGCACGCGCAGCAGGTCTTCGGCAACCTGTGGGAGGAGACCAAGGCCGGCGACTTCAGCGCCGTCTACAGCGGCTGGACCGCCCTCGAACTGGCCCGCGTCGACGCGAGCGTCGCCACCTACGTCGGCGTGCAGAACGGCCTCGCCATGGGGTCGATCGGCGTCGCTGGCTCGCCCGAGCAGCGCGCCGAGTGGCTCCCCAAGCTGAAGACCGGTGAGACCATCGGCGCCTTCGGGCTGACCGAGCCGCTGTCGGGCAGCGACTCGGCGCAGGGCCTGCGCACCACCGCCACCCGCGACGGCGACCACTGGGTGCTCAACGGCGCCAAGCGCTGGATCGGCAACGCCACCTGGAGCGACATCACGATCATCTGGGCGAAGAGCACCGAGGACGGCCAAGTGAAGGGCTTCATCGTCCCGACAAGCACCCCGGGCTACTCCGCCACCAAGATCGAGCGGAAGCAGGCGCTGCGCATCGTGCAGAACGCCGACATCGTGCTCGAGAACGTGCGTGTCCCCGAGTCGCACCGGCTGCAGAATGCGAACTCGTTCCGCGACACGGCGGCCGTGCTGCGCCTCACCCGCGCCGAGGTGGCCTGGGCTGCCGTCGGCACCGCGATCGGCGCCTACGAGGCCGCGGTCGCGTACGCGACCACCCGCGAGCAGTTTGGCAAGCCGATCGCGAGCCACCAGCTGGTGCAGGACCTCCTCAGCCGCAGCCTGGGCAACATCACCGCGAGCATCGCGCTCTGCACGCGCGTCTCGCAGATGCTCGACCAGGGCGTGCAGCGCGACGAGCACGCCTCGCTCGCCAAGGCCTTCGCGACGACGGCGATGCGCGAGACCGTCGCGCTGTGCCGCGAGGCGCTCGGCGGCAACGGCATCGTGCTCGACTACGACGTCGCACGGTTCCACGCCGATGCCGAGGCGCTGTACAGCTACGAGGGCACGCGCGAGATGAACTCGCTCATCGTCGGGCGCGCGATCACCGGCGTGGGCGCCTTCGTCTGACGCTCCTCGGCCCTCCGGCACGCGGGATCGCGACGGCGGGAACAGCCCGCTACAGTGACACCGTCCCACGCACGATTCGAGGGAGGGGAGCGCCGTGATCGACCCGAGCCTCAGCGCCGGGGTGCGCGACGAGCAGACCGTCACGAAGCAGGGCGTGCCCATCGCCCGAGTGATCGACGGAGTCCGCATCCGTACGACGCCCAACCATGTCGACCATCGCGGCTCGGTCTTCGAGATCTACGAGGGTCTCAATGACTACTGGGACGAGCCGATCGTGTACGCCTACCAGTTCTCGGTCCGCCCCGGGCAGGTCAAGGGCTGGGGTCTGCACGAGCGCAAGCGCGACCGGTACACGATCATCTCCGGCGAGGTCGTGCTGTTTCTCTACGACTCGCGCACCGACTCGCCCACGCACGGACAATCGATGCGCCTCGTACTGTCCGACCGCGGGGTCCGACAGGTGACGATCCCGCAGTACGTCTGGCACCTCTCGGTGAATGTGAGCGCCGTCGAAGCGTGCCTCGTCAACTTCCCGACCGAGGTCTACCACCACGAATCGCCCGACCGGCTGCTGCTGCCGTGGGATTCCCCCGAGATTCCGGTGGATGTGAAGGCCCACCTGCCGATCACGTGATCTGAATGCTTGTCGCCCTCGACGACCGTCCCGACGTCGTCGCCATCATCCCGACCCTCGGAAACGACCGGGCCCGCCTCGAGCGGGCGGTCCGCTCGCTCGTCGACCAGCAGACGGATGCCCGGCTCGCCGTGCTCGTGATCGTCAACGCGGAGCAGTCCGCCCCCGCGGTACTCGACCCGCTCGTGACCGTTGTCCACACCGGCCTCAACCTGGGCTGGGCCGGTGGGCTGGCGTTCGGACGGTCACTCGTGCGGGCGGCGCAGCTCTGGCTCGTGCAGGACGACATGGTTCTCGACCCCCGATGCCTCGACGCGCTGCGCACGGCCCTGCTCGGTGATGAGGGGCTCGCCCTCGTCGCACCCATGGTGCTCCGTGACGGCCGCGTCGCCGCGCGATCGGTGGGAGCGCAGCGCGATGAGGATTGGCGGTTCTCCGACTGGTACCCCGAAACCGACACCCCGCTCGACGAGATCGGAGCACTCGAGGGGTATGCGTACGTCGGCAGTCGCGGCATGCTCGTGCGGACTGCCGCGTGGGACGCGGTCGGCGGTATGGACCCGCGCTTCTACCCCGTGATGTGGGCCGATGTCGACCTGTGCAGCACGCTGCTCGCGCGCGGACTGCGGTTCCGCTCGGTCATCGATGCGCACTGCACCCACGAGCAATCGGCGTCGACCTCCTCGCAGTTCTCGGCGGTGCTGTGGCATCGCAATCTGTCGCTGCTGCGGCAGAAGCACGCGGGAGCTCCGCCCGAGCCGGCCCCGAGCATCACCGGGACGGTGGATGCTCGACTCGAGCCTGGCCTCATCGCGACGATCGCCCGGGCCGCCGCCTCGCTCGTGCGCGAGCTGGCCGATCGGATCGAGAACGACCACCGCGAGCTCGAACGGTCTCGGGCGCTCTTCGAGCAGTTCGAACGGCAGCTCGAGCTGGCCGACGCCCGTATCGCGGCGGCGGAGCAGCGCGCCCGGCTCGTCGAGCTCGAGCTCGCTGCGATGCGGTCGACGCGCTCCTGGCGTCTGACGGCCCCGTTGCGCGCGGTCAGGGCGCGGCGACGGGAGTCAGGCGGCTCAGCCGGTCGCGGAGCCGACACCCCCGGCGGCTAGCGCTCCGCTC
>JAIWOM010000210.1 GCA_020216895.1 Microcella sp. | reverse complement strand
GCGCTCGAGCCCGCGGTCAGCGTGACCGGCGCGGCCGAGCTGCCCGTGGAGGGCATCCCGGACGCCGCGCCGGCGCCGCGCGACCCCGACCAGCCGTCGAGCGCGGATGCGCCCGACCCGTTCCGGGATGAGTACTGATGTACGACGGCATCATCCAAGACCTGATCGACGAGTTCGGCCGCCTGCCCGGCATCGGCCCGAAGTCGGCGCAGCGCATCGCTTTCCACATCCTGCAGACCGAGTCGTTCGACGTCACCCGGCTGTCGCAGCTTCTGATCGACGTGCGCGAGAAGGTGCGATTCTGCGAGATCTGCGGCAACGTCGCGGAGGAGGCGCAGTGCTCGATCTGCCGCGACCCCCGCCGCAGCCCCACGAGCATCTGCGTGGTCGAGGAGGCGAAGGACGTCGTCGCGATCGAGCGCACGCGCGAGTTCCGCGGGCTGTACCACGTGCTCGGCGGCGCGATCAGCCCGATCGACGGCATCGGTCCCGACGATCTGCGCATCAGCCAGCTGCTCAGCCGCCTGCGCGATGGCACGGTCACCGAGGTGATCATCGCCACCGACCCGAACCTCGAGGGCGAGGCGACCGCCACCTACCTCTCGCGCCTGCTCGTGCAGCCGGGGCTCACCGTCTCGCGCCTGGCGAGCGGCCTGCCCGTCGGCGGCGACCTCGAGTACGCCGACGAGGTCACCCTGGGCCGCGCGTTCGAGGGTCGCCGCACGCTCTGACGGCGGTCGGCGCGGGTCGCGCTCGCCCGCGTGCCCGAGCGGGCATACGGCACAGGTAGAATCAGCCTCCACGGCTCGCCATCGACGTCGCGCCCGCGGCCCGGCCTGCACTGCGCACCGCGCCGCCGCCACCATTCGCCCTCAGCACCGCTGCGTCACCCCTCCAGGAGATCCGCCGTGAGCCTCATCGTGCAGAAGTTCGGCGGCTCCTCGGTCGCCGACGCCGAGAGCATCAAGCGCGTCGCCAAGCGCATCGTCGCCACCCGCACCGCCGGCAACCAGGTTGTTGTCGCGGTGAGCGCGATGGGCGACACCACCGACGAGCTCATCGACCTCGCCCACCAGGTCACTCCGCTGCCCGACCCGCGCGAGATGGACATGCTGCTCACCACGGGCGAGCGCATCTCGATGGCGCTGCTCGCCATGGCGATCCGCAGCATGGGCCACGATGCGCGCTCGTTCACGGGCAGTCAGGCCGGCATGATCACGGATGCCCGCCACGGCGCCGCCCGCATCGTCGACGTCACCCCGGTGCGCGTGCAGGAGGCCCTCGACGAGGGGGCCATCGCGATCGTCGCCGGGTTCCAGGGCTTCAACCGCGACAGCCGCGACATCACGACGCTCGGTCGCGGTGGTAGCGACACCACGGCGGTCGCGCTGGCCGCGGCGCTCGGTGCCGACGTGTGCGAGATCTACACCGACGTCGACGGCGTCTTCACCGCCGACCCGCGCGTCGTGAAGAAGGCGCGCAAGGTCGACCGCGTCACCGCGGAGGAGATGCTCGAGCTCGCCGCCGCGGGCGCGAAGGTGCTGCACATCCGCGCCGTCGAATTCGCCCGCCGGCACGGGGTCACCCTGCACGTGCGGTCGTCGTTCACGCCCAACGAGGGCACCTGGGTTGTCAGTCGCACAGAGGGAGACACCATGGAAGAGCCGATCATCACCGGGGTCGCCGGCGATCTGAGCGAGGCGAAGATCACCGTGGTCGGCGTGCCCGACACCCCCGGCATGGCCGCCGACATCTTCACGATCGTCGCCGAGACCGGCGCCAACATCGACATGATCGTGCAGAACGTGTCGACCGCCGCGACGAGCCGCACCGACATCAGCTTCACCCTGCCGAAGGCCGACGGCGAGAAGGTGCTCACCGCGCTGAAGGCCGTGCAGGCGACCCTCGGGTTCGAGGCGCTCGCCTACGACGACCAGATCGGCAAGCTGTCGGTGGTCGGCGGCGGCATGCGCACGAGCGCCGGTGTCTCCGCGCAGCTGTTCACGACGCTGAAGAACGCGGGCATCAACATGGAGATGATCAGCACCTCCGAGATCCGCATCTCGGTGGTCATCCGCGCCGACATGCTGAATGACGCGGTGCGGGCCGTGCACACGGCCTTCGGCCTCGACGGCGAGACCGACGCCGTCGTCTACGCGGGAACGGGGCGATGAGCATGGCGACCACCGTGAACCTCGGCGTCGTCGGCGCCACTGGGCAGGTCGGCGCCGTGGTGCGCCAGCTGCTGCTCGACCGCGACTTCCCCGTCGGCGAGCTGCGCTTCTTCGCCAGTGCGCGCAGTGCCGGGACGGTCATCCCCTGGGGCGACCGCGAGATCGTCGTCGAGGACGCCGAGACGGCCGACCCGAGCGGGCTGGACATCGCGATCTTCAGCGCGGGCGCCACGCTCAGCAAGGCGCAGGCTCCGCGCTTCGCCGCGGCGGGCGTGACCGTGATCGACAACTCCTCCGGCTGGCGCATGGACCCGGAGGTGCCGCTCGTCGTGAGCGAGGTCAACCCGCACGCCATCGACCAGGCGGTCAAGGGCATCATCGCGAACCCGAACTGCACGACGATGGCCGCGATGCCGGTGCTGAAGGTGCTCGACGCCGAGGCCGGTCTCGAGCGACTCATCGTCAGCACCTACCAGGCGGTCTCGGGCGCAGGGCTCGTCGGCGGCGAGGTGCTGCTCGAGCAGGCTCGCGCGGTCGTCGCGCAGGACGCCATGGGGCTCGTCCACGACGGCGACGCCGTCGAGTACCCCGAGGTGCGGACCTTCCCGAAGCGCATCGCCTTCAACGTGATTCCGCAGGCGGGCTCGTTCGTCGACGACGGTCTGGGCGAGACCGACGAGGAGAAGAAGCTGCGCAACGAGTCGCGCAAGATCCTCGAGCTGCCCGAGCTGCGCGTCAGCGGCCTGTGCGTGCGCGTGCCCGTGTTCACCGGCCACTCGCTCGCGATCAACGCCGAGTTCGCGCGGCCGATCAGCCCCGAGCGCGCGCGCGAGCTGCTGGCCGATGCGCCGGGTGTTCAGCTGATGGATGTTCCCACCCCGCTCGACGCCGCCGGCGACGACCCCTCGTTGGTCGGGCGCATCCGCGCCGACGAGGGTGTTCCCGGCGGTCGGGGGCTGGCGATGTTCATCAGCAACGACAACCTCCGCAAGGGGGCGGCGCTCAACGCCGTGCAGCTCGCCGAGCTCGTCGCCGCGCGGCGCTGAGCGACGCGGCCCGGAGACCGTGATGCCGCCGGTGCAGAGCTACGCCGCGATCGGCGACAGCTTCACTGAGGGCATGGGCGACGAGCGGCCCGACGGCACGCCGCGCGGCTGGGCCGACCTCGTC
>JAIWOM010000209.1 GCA_020216895.1 Microcella sp. | reverse complement strand
CCGGCGCTCTCGCGGGCCTGCTCTCGGCCTGCGCCCTGCTCGGCGGGGGCGACGGCGCCCAGATGCAGGGCGAGTGGGTGCTCGTGGCGGCCGAGGACCCGACGGGGACGTTCGACCTGAGCCCGGCCGATGTGACGCTGACCGTGCAGGGCAGCGCGCTCTCCGGCACGGCCGCCTGCAACCAGTACGGCGGAACAGTCACCGGCGGGCTCGACGACAGCGACGAGCGGCCGGTGAGCGTCAGCGACCTGTTCCAGACCGAGATGGCGTGCATGGGCGAGGGCGTCATGGAGCTCGAGGCGCGCTACCTGACCGCCCTTGCCGCGGTCGAGAGCGGACTGCGCCTCGACGACGACACGATGGCGCTGTTCGGCGGCGGCGTGCGGCTCGAGTTCGACCTGCTCATCGAGGGCTGACCGAGGGCTGACCGAGGGCTAGAGCGGGCGGCACTCGCTCTCACCGAGCAGGGTGCTGGCGCTCGCGCTCACGCGCAGCACGATGAGCTCGCCGTCGGCGGTCTCGCCCGACACCTCGATGACGTCGCCGACCTCGGTGCGGGTGACGCGGATGCCCTCCGCGACCCAGGCCTGCTCGACCCGCTCGGCCGCGGCGGCGGGAGCCGCCGAGGCATCGCCGATGCGCAGCGCCGGGTACTGCTGACCGGTGACCCAGAGCGGGATCACGCACTCGCGCGGGGTCGGATCGTCCTGCACCTGCCAGTCGCCGCCGACCATGCGCTGGGTGTCGTCGAGCAGCGCGGCGAACCGGTCGCGCGCCTCCGAGTCGGTGACCGCGGTCACCGGAGTGACCGCGCAGCCCGCCAGCGTCAGCGCCACCGCGCCGCCGAGCACCGCGGCGGCAGCGGCGAGCACCCCTCGGCGTCGGCCCATGGCTGTCAGGGTACGCCCCCGCTCAGAGCAGGAGGGCGAGCGTGCGACCCTCGTCGCGCTGCGAGCCGTCGGTGACGAGCTCGCCCTTGTCGATGCCGATGAGAGCCAGGTTGCGCAGCGACTCGGTGCCCGCCGCGAAGTAGTAGTTGTGCCCGATCGACTCGGTCAGCACCTGGTTGGTGATGACATCGACCCCGCCGGCGACGCTCATGACGCGAGCGCCGAACTCGGCGCTGCCCGGGTCGCGCCCGAAGAAGGCGCTGTTCGGGATCGGATCCCACGCGGCCTCGCCGACGAACACGTCGCCGCGCACGTTGAGCTCGTCGACGCTGGATGCGGGGGCGCCGGGTGAGCCGATCATGGCGAGAGCATCCACCGTCGTGCTCTGCTGCAGGGCGAGCATGGCCGCGGTCGAGCCGTAGGAGTGCGACAGCAGCGCGATGTAGGGCTGGTCGGTGCCGCGGATCGCCTGCAGCCCGTCGATGGCGCGCGCGATGGCATCGCGCCCCTCGTAGGCGAGATCGAGGCTGCCCACGTTGAGCAGTGTGGGGGTCTGGTAGCCGATCCAGGCGACCGTGGCGACGGTCTCGACCTCGTCGGTCGCCCCCGCCTCGGCCAGCAGCGACAGCCACGACACCTGCTCGTCGTACAGCCGCGCGGCGGTATCCGTCCACTCGACGGCGTTGCCGCCGACCGAGATGAACATGCCCGGCATCAGGTAGCTGACGTAGTCGGCGGTCTCGAGGTCGCCGAGCACGATCGCCATCTTGCCCTGGCCGTGGGTGTCGAGCTGCAGGAGGGTGCGCGGCGGGTTCGCGGTCGCCGGCCCGAGCGCGTCGGCGACCCCGTAGAGCATCTCGAGACGCTGCTGGTTCTGCGCCGCGATCGTGCGGCCGGCACGCAGCCCCTCGAGTTCGAGCTCGCGGATCGTCGAGCGCAGCACGTCGCGGTTCGCGGCGTTGCGCACGGCGACGGGGATGCCGTCGAGGTTGCCGACGAGCTCGGGCGCAGCGCTGAGCAACGCGCGCTGCGCCCGAGCGTCGAGGCCCGCCCACCAGCCGCTCACCTGAGGAGCTCCGGGTGGTGCAGCCAGCAGGGCCTGGAGTCGGTGGGGGTTCGACTCCAGTGCAGTCGCCGATACGGCCGGGGGAGCCGCGGCGAGAGCGTGCAGCAGGTCGACACCGGTGAGGTTCTCGAAGCTCTCCACCGTCAGGGGGGTGGTGGGAGCCAGGGCCGCGGCGTCGTGCTGCGTGCTGGTGGGCAGGTCGATGGCCCGCTCGAGGGCGGGGCGGTCAGGGGCCGACATCGCCGGTGCGGCAATGCTGGTGATCGGGGTGACGGGGGGCGCGCCGGGCAGGGTGACGGGCCCCGCCACCGCGGCTACGGTGAGCGAGGCGATCACTACTGCTGTCGCGTCGAGCAGCACGCCGGATTCCCCTCACGACCGGCGGGCCGGGCATCCCCCGAAGCGGTCCCACCGGCGTGAGGCCATGCTAGGCGAAAGTGCGCCCCTTTTGGGGGGTGGAACGGACATTCCTCTCGACTCACACCAACCCGTTACACAGCCGACATGAAGCGTCGGTCGAATGCGCACACCGGATGCGCAGGCCGCCGATCAGCCCGCGTCGGGGTCGCTCACACGCAACGCGTCGGGCCCCTCGCGCACGAGAATCGCGAATTGGGCCGCGTCGATCACGCGCACGCCCAGCTCTTCGGCCTTCTGCAGCTTCGACCCGGCCCCCGGCCCGGCGGCCACGAAGTCGGTCTTCTTCGAGACGCTCGAGGCGGCCTTGCCGCCCGCCGCGATGATCGCCTCCTGGGCTCCCTCGCGCGTGAAGCCCTCGAGGGTGCCCGTCGCGACGACGGTGAGGCCGGCGAGCACTCCCCCGGCGGCGGCCGCGGCACCCGGGCCGGCGTGGCCGGGGGTCGCGAACTGCACGCCCGCGGCGGCCCAGCGCTCGACGATCTCGACGTGCCAGTCGACGGCGAACCACTCCTGCACGGCCTCGGCGATGATCGCGCCCACGCCGTCGACGGCCGCGAGTTCATCGACGCCCGCCGCGCGGATGGCGTCGAGCGAGCCGAACCAGTCGGCGAGGGCGCGCGCGGCCACCGGGCCGACGTGGCGGATGTTGAGGCTGACCAGCAGGCGCCAGAGCGGCTTGGTCTTCGCCTTCTCGAGCTCGTCGAGCAGGGTCAGCGCGACCGAGCTCGGCTGCGGACCCTCCAGGCCCTGCTTCTTCTCGGCGGCCGTCGGGTTGCGCCGGAAGGGCGACCGGCGACGCGCGGAGCCGTCGGCCTCGAGCTTGGGCAGCCCGGTCTCGGCATCCCGCACCACCACCTCGATCGGCAGCAGGTCGTCGATCGTGAGGGCGAACAGGCCGGCCTCGGTGCGCAGCGGCGGCTCCTCCGGCACGTCGGGCTGCGTGAGCGCGGCGGCGCCGATCTCGCCGAGGCCCTCGATGTCGAGCGCGCCGCGGCTGCCGATGTGCT
>JAIWOM010000208.1 GCA_020216895.1 Microcella sp. | reverse complement strand
TCGCGGTGGGGCCGCGGCTCGCGACCGACGTGCCGGTCGCGGCGATCATCCTGCCCCTCGTCGCCGGTCTCGCGATCGGTCTGCAGCAGGCCGTGAACGGCCGGGTGCGCCGCGATGCCGACTCGGCGCTCGCCGCCACCACCCTCAACTTCGCGATCGGCACGGCGGCCCTCGTCGTGGCGACCGGTGCGCACCTGCTCCTCGTCGGCCTGCCCGCGACGCCGCCGAGCGAGCCCTGGCTCTACCTGGGCGGCGCGGTCGGCGCGATCTTCATCGCCATCCAGACGGTGACGGTGGCGCGCATCGGCGTTCTCGTGCTGGGGCTCAGCCTCGTCGCCGGCCAGCTGGCCGGGGCGCTGCTCTACGACCTCGTGGCCCCGATCGGGGTGCTCACGACGGGCTCGACGGCAATCGCCGTGGCGCTCACGCTGGTCGGGGTGACGATCGCGGCGCTACCGCGGCGCGCTGCCGGCCCGCGCTCGGGCGGGGCTACTCGCTCTCGGGCGTGAAGTTCAGCGCCAGCGAGTTCATGCAGTAGCGGTCGCCGGTGGGCGTGCCGAAGCCGTCGGGGAAGACGTGGCCCAGGTGCGAGCCGCAGGTGGCGCAGCGCACCTCGGTGCGCACCATGCCGAGCGAGGTGTCCTCGAGCAGCTCGACCGCCTCCGGGCGCACCGACTCGTAGAAGCTCGGCCAGCCGCAGCCCGAGTCGAACTTCGTGCCCGCCTGGAAGAGCTCGGCGCCGCACGCGCCGCAGGTGTAGAGGCCGGCGCGGCTCTCATCGAGCAGTTCGCCCGTCCACGCGCGCTCGGTGCCCGCCTGCCGCAACACCTGATAGCGCTCCTCGCCGAGCTCGGCGCGCCACTGCTCCTCGGTCTTCTGCACCGCGTAGGTCTTGTCGTCGGCTGCCGGGTTGTGGCCCATGACTCCTCTTCTCCCCGCCCGCGGGCGGTCGATCCTCCCCCCATTAAACTCGCAAACGTGGTCGACTCTTCCCCGGTGCGCCGAACCTGGAGCGACCTGACCCTCGACGAGTTCTTCGACATCGCCGCGCTGCGCACCGAGATCTTCTTCCTGGAGCAGCGCATCGACGAGCCCGAGCTCGACGCCCGCGACCGCGAACCGACCACCGAGCACTGGTGGATCAGCGATGACCGCGGCCCCGCCACGTACCTGCGCGTCGTCGTCGACGACACCCCGCAGCCGGGCAACCGGGATGCGCGCACCCTGATCGGCCGCGTCGTCACCCGCGCCGACCGCCGCGGCGAGGGTCTCGCGCGCCGCCTGCTCGCGCACGTCGTCGAGCAGCACGGCCACATGCCGCTCGCCCTGCACGCGCAGGTCTACGCCCAGCCGCTGTACGCCGGCGTCGGCTTCGAGGCCTACGGCGACGAGTACCTCGAGGCGGGCATCCCGCACATCGGCATGTACCGGGCGGCGACGCCGGGCCGGTCATCCGACGCCCAGGGTGCGCGCGTAGGCTGACGGCACGATGCTCCCCGCCGTCGCTCTCACCGCCGCCCTGTTCGCGGCACCCCTGGCCGGTTCCGCGCCCGCCTGCGACGTCACCGGGGGCGGCTTCGACTGGGGTTTCAAGGAGTCCTTCCGCGCCTACCTGAGCGGCTCGATCGCAAACGGCGAGTGGACCACCGAGGGCGGCATCGGCTACGAGACCCCGGTCTTCACGACCGACGCCCTCGCGGGCGACCTCGCACTGGCTCCCCTGAACGGCGAGCTCGGCGTCGACGGCGCGATGCGCTTCACCGGCCACGAGGGCATCCTCGACACGACGATCTCGAACCTGCGGCTCGAGGTCGTCGACGGGCAGCGGGTCGAGCTCGTCGTCGACCTGCGCGGCACCACGCAGGAGTTCGTCGAGGTCGACACCGCCGACGTGCTCTTCGCCACGGGCGACCTCGCGGCCGCCGAGTGGACGGCGGGGGAGGACGGGCTGCTCATCGCGGGCATCCCGCTGACGCTCACCGAGCAGGGGGCCGACGCGTTCGGCACCTACCCGGCCGGCGAGGCCCTCGACCCCCTCGACCTGCGTCTGACGACCACCGCCGATTGCGCCGAGCAGGCGATCGCGGCCCGGCAGTCGGGGGCGGGGATGCTCGCGCCGCTGCTGATCGTCGGCGTGGTGCTGCTCGGGGTCGCGGCCTCGGTCGTCGTGCACCTGCGGCTCCGCGCGGCGAAGCGCCGTTCACGCTCGGTGAACACTCAGGACGAATGATTTTCACGGGATAAGGTAAGGCTAACCTTACTTTTTCTCGACCCGGGAGTCCTCTGTGCCCATCGCACCACCCCGGCGAGGTTCGCGCCTGCGCGCGTCGCTCGTCGCTCTGACCGCCGCCCTCGCGGTGCTCGCCCCCTCGTTCCTCGTCGTCGGAACCGCGCCGCCGAGCGCGGCCGCGGCCGCCGTCACGACGGCCGAGTCGACGGTTCCGATCGTCACCGTCACGCCCAGCACGGGCCTCGAGCCCGGCGACGTCGTCACGGTCACCGGCACCGGGTTCGGCCCGCAGCCGCCCGCGACCACGGCATCGCGCCCGCCGCTCGCCGGCCAGTTCGGCGGCGTGTACGTGGTCTTCGGCGCGTTCGCCAGCACCTGGAAGCCGAGCGAGGGCGCTCCCTCCTCCGCCCGCGTCGGTGCGCCCGGTCAGACCAAGTGGGTCGTGAACCCCGAGAACGTGGCAACGATCGGCGGGGCCGCCCGCGGCGGCGTCGCGATCAACCCCGACGGCTCGTTCACGGTCGAGCTCACGGTGACCGATGAGTTCACCGGGATGCTCGCCGACGGCATCCTCGGCGTCTACACCTACGCCGGTGGCGGCGTGGTCTACGCGCCCTTCGAGACCGTGACGCCCCTCAGCGTCGGAGTGCCCGAGCCGACCCCGACTCCCACCCCGACCCCGACGCCGACCCCGACGCCCACGCCGGACGTCACCCCGCCGCCCGCCGCCCCCTCGACGGCCGGCAGCCTCCGCTGGGGCGTCAAGCAGTCGTTCGACGACTACGTCGTCGGCCCGATCGCCCAGGGCACGATCACCGTGTCGGGCGCGACCGCGCAGGGCTCGGTCGTCGTGTTCCCGCAGAGCTCGCCGGCGGGCACCACCGGCACCGTCGCCTTCCGCGGCGCGGTGCGCTACCTCGGTCACGACGGCACTCTCGACGTGACCATCGCGAATCCCACCGTGCGCGTCGTCTCCGACTCCCGCGGCGAGCTCGTCGCCACGGTGAACGGCACCCGCGTCGTGCTCGCGAGCCTCGCGCTCGACCGCGGCACCCGCAGCGAGCTGCCCGACGGCTCGGTGCGCTGGGCCGGGGTGCCCGCGACGCTCACCGCGGCCGGAGCCCCCGTGTTCAGCTACCAGGGCACCGCGTTCTACGC
>JAIWOM010000207.1 GCA_020216895.1 Microcella sp. | reverse complement strand
GAAGGAGCATCCGTGACCGACCCCGACCGCATGACCGCGTCGGCGACGTTCGCCGCCGATGCCGTGTTCGCGCTGACCGATCAGCACCGCGACCCCGTCGCGGGGCAGGGTCGCCAGCCCGCGCGCGCGGTCGAGCCCGGCCGCATCGCCGTGCTGCCGACCGCCTCCGATTTCTTCACCGCCGCGGTGGTGGCCGGTGGGGGAGAGGTGGCCCCGCTCGACGCGGACACGCGCGGGCTCGTCTGGCTGAGTGAGAAGCGCGCCGACGAGCTCCTGGATATCCTCGACGCGCACCCCGCAATCGGCTGGGTGCAGCTGCCCTGGGCCGGGGTCGACGGCTTCGCGAGCGTGCTCGCGCGCTACGCCGACGGCTCGGGGCCCGTGTTCACGAGCGCCAAGGGCGCCTACTCCGAGCCGGTGGCCGAGCACGCGGTGACCCTCGCCCAGGCGGTGCTGCGCGAGCTCGGCCCGAAGGCCCGCGCCGCGAGCTGGGCGCCGGTGCGCACCGGGCTCTCGCTCTACGGGCGGAACGTCACGATCGTCGGCGCGGGCGGCATCGCGGCCGAGATCCTGCGCCTGATGCGGCCGTACCGGGTGCGCACGACGGTCGTGCGCCGCAGCGCCGCGCCGATGCCCGGTGCCGATCGCACGGTGACGACGGATGCCCTCCCGACGGTCCTCCCGACCACCGACGTGCTCATCCTCGCGGCGGCCGCGACCTCCGAGACGCGCCAACTGATCGGCTCCGAGGAGCTGGCGCTGCTGCCGCCGACGGCCGCGCTCGTCAACATCGCCCGCGGTGCTCTCGTCGACCAGCTGGCGCTGGCCGCGGCGCTGCGCGAGGGGCGGCTGCTCGGCGCAGGCCTCGATGTCACGACCCCGGAGCCGCTCGAGGCCGACCACCCGCTGTGGGCAGAACCGCGCTGCATCATCACCTCGCACTCGGCCGACACGCCCGAGATGACCGCGCCGCTCCTGGCGGGCCGCATCACCGAGAACGTGCGCGGGTTCCTCGCCGGAGGGCCGCTGGTCGGCATCGTCGACGCCGCTCTGGGGTACTGAGCCCGACCGCGCCGGGAGCTCGCGACCTCGGCGCGAGGGTCGTGCAGCGGTGCATCGAGCCCCTCCAGTTCTGCTACCGTAGGAGTGCTGTTTCAGCGATCCTCGATAGCTCAATTGGCAGAGCAGCCGGCTGTTAACCGGCAGGTTCTTGGTTCGAGTCCAAGTCGGGGAGCCACACCTCCCGCCGCACGCACCCTTCCCACCCGGGTGCGATGAACGGCCACCCCGAGAGGAGCCCCGTGCAGGTCGAGGCCCGCAATGCTGCGCTGACGGAACCGTTCGGGGCCGCGCTCACGCAACCGCTCGGCATCGGCCTGATCGTCGGCGCCGGCGTGCCGCTGGTGCTCGTCATCGTGCTGCTCGTGGCGTGGCTGCGGGCTCGCCGACGGGCCCGGGCCACCGCCTTCGACCGCACGGCGGCCGAGCGTCAGCGCATCGAGCTCGAGCTCGCCCTCGCCGAGCAGACCGGTCGGCTGCGGATCATCCGCGAGCTCCACGAGGTCTCGGTGCACGCGCTCTCCGTGATCATCAGCCAGGCCGACGGCGCCCGCTACGCGGCGACCGCCGACCCCTCCGCGGCCGGTCGTGCCGCCGCGGTCATCGCCGAGTCGGCCCGTGCGACGCTCGCCGACCTCCGGCGCGTCATGGGGCTCGTGCGCGAGGGCGAGGCGAGCGTGGCCCCCCACCCGCGCCTGAAGTCGACGCGCGACCTGTTCGCGGTCATGCGCGACAGCGGCCTCGAGGTCGAGTTCGAGGAGCTCGGTGAGTCGTTCGACCTCAAGCAGGGGGCCGAGCTCGCCATCTACCGCATCCTGCAGGAGGCCCTGGCCAACGCGTTGAGCTACGGAGGCCCCGGCACCACCGCCCGCGTCACCTTCACCTGGGGCTCCGACGGGCTGCACGTGAAGGTCGACGACGACGGCATCCGCGCCACCGCGCGCCGCGAGGGCCTCGACCCGAACGACCCCGCCGCGGTCGGCTACACGATCGACGACGACCTCAAGGCGCTGACGGCCGAGCCCACCGGTCGCGGCATCACCGAGATGCGGTCGCGCGCCGAGCTCTACGGCGGCATCCTGACGGCGACGACCGTGCCCGGTGTCGGCTTCTCGCTCTCCGTGGTGTTCCCCGCGCTCCGCAGCCAGACCGGAGCCCCGCGGGAGCGCTCGTGACCGCGGCCGCGGTCGTGCGGGTGCTGATCGCGGATGACGCGCCCGCCCAGCGGGAGGGCTGGCGGATGCTCCTCGACTCGCAGCCCGGAATCACCGTCGTCGGGGAGGTCGGCGACGGAGCCCGCGCCCTCGCCGCCGTGCGCCGCGAGCCGGTCGACGTCGTCCTGATGGACCTCCACATGCCGCGCGTGAACGGCCTCGCCGCGAGCGCGCGCATCACGAGTGACGCGGAGGTCCGTCAGCAGGGTCCCGCCCCGCGCATCGTGCTCGCCACCGCCCTCGACCTCGACGACCACGTCGCCGAGGCCGCCCGCGCCGGCGTGTTCGCCGTCGTCTACAAGGACATCGACCCCGATGCCCTGCTCGAGATCGTCCGCGCGGCGGCGGCGGCCTCCTCCGATGGTCACGGCGACGGCACCGGCGACGGCACCGGTGAGCGCCGAGGCTGAGCGCCGGGCCGCCTGGCGGGCCTCCCTCGCGGTCGGTCTGGCGGTCTCGGCCTACGGCGTCTCGTTCGGCGCGCTCGCGGTCGCCTCCGGCCTCGACATCTGGCAGGCCTGCGTGCTGAGCCTCGTGATGTTCTCCGGCGGCTCGCAGTTCGCGCTCATCGGCGTGCTCGCCACCGGCGGCACCGCGGCCGGTCCCGCCGCCATCGCGGGGGCCGCGCTGCTGGGCCTGCGCAACGGGCTGTACGCGATCCGGGTCTCGCCGATCATCGGCCCCGGATTCGCCAAGCGCCTCGTCGCCGGTCATCTCACCATCGACGAGTCGACGGCAGTGGCCACAGCCCAGCCCACGCTCGCCGCGCAGCGCGTCGGCTTCTGGGCGACCGGAGCGATCATCTACGTCGGCTGGAACCTCATGACGCTCTTGGGCGCCATCCTCGGCGACCTGCTCGGCGACGTCCGGCAGTTCGGGCTGGATGCGGCCGCTGGCGCGGCCTTCCTCGGCCTCATCTGGCCCCGCCTGCGGGCCCTGCAGCCCATCGCCGTGGCGGTCGGAGCGGCCGTGGTCGCGGCCGTGCTCCTGCCCGTGCTGCCGCAGGGCGTGCCCGTGCTGGTCGCGGCCCTCGTGGCGCTCGCGGTGGGCATCCCGAACCTGTTCGCCGGCCGCCGCGGCGCCGCGGGGGAGGCATCGTGACCGTCTGGCAGATCAT
>JAIWOM010000206.1 GCA_020216895.1 Microcella sp. | reverse complement strand
GTGCGCGCTGGCGAGCCCGATGACGACGACCCCGGCGACGACGAAGGCGCCACCGAGCAGCACGATCGGCCCCGGCCGCTCGCCGAGCAGCAGCAGCGCCCCGAGGATGCTCAGCAGCGGCCCTGTGCCCCGCGCGACCGGGTAGACGACCCCGACATCGGCGACGCGGTACGCCCGCTGGAGGAGCAGGAAGTACGTGACCTGCAGTGCCGCGCTGCCGGTGACGAGGAGCCCGGCGAGAGCGAGGCCGTCGCCGGTCGACGGCAGCCCCGCCAGCAGGGCGGGCAGGCCGATCGGGGCGAAGGCCACGACGCCGACGAGCAGGGTCGCGGCGAGGAATCCGGCACCGCGCGCACCGGCGCTCTTCAGGGCGATGTTCCACGCGGCGTGCGCGAGGGTCGCCCCGATGAGCAGGAGGGCGGCGGTCACCGGCTCAGCCTAGAGCGCGCGCTCAGCGCTCCTCGCGCACGAACTCCACGCGGAAGTCGCTGATGTACACGTGCTGGTCGTCCTTCATGTCCTTGAAGAACAGCCGCGCCTCGCGCCCGAGCCGCAGGCAGGTGCGCTTCGCCGCGAGATCCTCGGGCGAGTCGGTGGGCTGCAGCGAGGGGTACCAGAGGGTGTGTCCGGGGCGGTGCACGATGCGCACCGGGGTCGACCACTGCTGCGCGTTGTCGCCCTCGCCGAGGTCGCGGTTCGGGTTGATCGACAGGAACAGACTGTCGCCCACCCAGAAGCTGCCGTCGACACGGCCGAGCAGCATGACCCAGCACTCGAGGTGCTCGTTCCAGCTGACCGAGGGGCCCCAGTAGTAGAGCTCGTCGCCCTGCGAGACGGCGCCACCGCCCTCGGCGGTCGGGATGCGGAGGCTCGCGATCGGCTGCCCCACGCCGTCCCACGGCGCATCGAAGGCGGTGCCGCTCCAGCGCCGCGCGGCCCCGTTCGGGTCGTCCAGCGCCGACAGCGGCACCCGCGCGACGCTCACGCACTGCGCGGCGGCCTCGGTCTCGCGATCCCAGGTCTCGGCGCTCCACGCCGTCGGGTAGGCGTACTCGCCGTAGAAGACGTACAAGTGGTCGCCGGAGGCGACGGCGCTCGGGTCGCCGACCCCGCCCGGGAAGCAGTTGTTGCGATTGACCGGGAGGCGGATCATCCGCTCGTCGCGGTCCTCCAGCAGGATGCCGCGGTTGTCCCAGCGGAGCCCGCCATCCGTCGATTTCATGATGCCGATGCGCGGCACCGCCTGCACCGACTCGGGCCCGGTCAGCCCGGGCGGCCAGTCGTCGGCGCGCAGCCCCTCCCCCGTCGCCGGGTCGTAGGGCAGCGTCTCGGGGTAGTTCTCGTTGTGGTAGAGCGCGTAGAGGGTGCGACCGGTCTCGTCCGACGGGTCCTGGTAGACGGTCTCGAACCACACGGCGCCATGCAGACCGGGCTCGCCGGGCGGGGTGTTCGGCGGCATCACGGGCTCGACGAACTCCTCGGGACGGCGCGAGAAGGCCTCGGCGACGGTCGCGCCATCGGCGTGCTTGAGCTCGTTGGCCTGGCCCCAGACGGGATCCTCTCCGTACTTGCCGGGGAAAATGCGGAAGCGATCGCCGACCCACGCCGTCGCCATGTTGCAGTCGACGAAGCTGCCGAAGGTGAAGCGCTCAGTGGGGACCAGCCGGACGCTGATGCCGGGCACTCCGGTGGCGATCGTGACGGCGTCGGTCATGGATGCTCTCCCGGCAGGTCAGCGGCGGGCGACGCGGTCGCGTCCTTTACATCATACCTATTCGACCGAAGATGGGCTCAGTTCGAGACGCGCGTGCCGATCGCCTCGCCGCGGATCGCCTTCGCGATGTTGCCCGCGGGCTCCATCCCGAACACCACCATCGGCATGCTGTTGTCCATGCAGAGCGAGAACGCGGTGGAATCGACCACCTTCAGCCCCGAGACCAGGGCCTCCTGATACGTGACCGCATCGAGCTTGCGGGCGTCGGGGTTGCGGCGCGGGTCGTCGCTGTAGACGCCGTCGACACCGTTCTTGGCCACCAGCACCTCCTGCGCCCCGATCTCGAGCGCACGCTGCGCGGCGACGGTGTCGGTCGAGAAGTACGGCAGCCCCGCACCGGCGCCGAAGATGACGACGCGGCCCTTCTCGAGGTGCCGCTCGGCCCGCAGCGGGATGTACGGCTCGGCGACCTGGGTCATCTGGATCGCCGACTGCACGCGCACCTGGGCGCCGGCCTGCTCGAGGAAGTCCTGCAGAGCGAGCGCGTTCATGACGGTGCCGAGCATGCCCATGTAGTCGGCCCGCCCGCGGTCCATGCCGCGCTGGCTGAGCTCAGCACCGCGGAAGAAGTTGCCGCCGCCGACCACGATCGCCACCTCGACGTCGGCGGCCGCCTCGGCGATCTCGCGCGCGATGGCGCTCACGACGTCGGGGTTGACGCCGAGCGATCCCCCTCCGAACGCTTCACCCGAGAGCTTCAGCAGAACACGGCGGCGGCGGTCAGCGGTCATGAGCCTCGATCTTCCTCGTGGGGTGTCGTGGGGGCGTGTTCAGCGTAGTGGGCGCGGAGCATGCAGAAGGGGTCCGGGATGCGAGCATCCCGGACCCCGTCGACGCACCTCGGTGACTAGGCGCCGACCTTGAAGCGGGCGAAGCCCGTCACGGTCAGACCGGCATCCTTGAGCACCTGGGCGATGGTGAGCTTGTTGTCGCGGGCGTAGTCCTGCTCGAGCAGGGCGACCTGCTTGAAGAAGGCACCGACGCGACCCTCGACGATCTTCGGCAGGGCGGCCTCCGGCTTGCCCTCGTTGCGCGAGATCTCCTCGACGATGCGGCGCTCGTTCTCGACCGTCTCGGCCGGAACCTCGTCGCGCGTCAGGAACTGCGGGTCGGCGAACGAGATGTGCTGCGCGATGCTGCGCGCCGTCTCGGCGTCGGAACCCTCGTACGACACGACCACGCCGACCTGCGGGGGGAGGTCCTTGTTGGTGCGGTGCAGGTAGACCGCGAACTGCGAGCCCTCGAGGCGCGCCACGCGGCGCAGCTCGAACTTCTCACCGATGATCGCGGCCTCCTCGTCGATGATCGCGCCGACGGTCGAGCCGTCGACCGGCGCGGCCAGGGCGGCCTCGACCGTCGCGGCACCGGCGGCGACGACCGCGGCGAGCACGCGCTCACCGAGGGCGACGAACTTCTCGCCCTTGGCGACGAAGTCGGTCTCGCAGGCGAGCTCGATCATGGTGGTCGCACCGGCGCCCTCGTGGGCGGCGATAAGGCCCTCGCTCGTGGAGCGGTCGGCACGCTTCGCGTTGCCCTTCCCACCCTTGAGGCGGAGGATCTCGGTGGCCTTCTCCATGTCGCCCTCGGCCTCGACCCGGGCGTTCTTGGCGTCGACCATGCCGGTGCCGCGGCGCTCGCGCAGGATCTTGATGTCTTCCA
>JAIWOM010000003.1 GCA_020216895.1 Microcella sp. | reverse complement strand
GCGGTGCGGTCGACGGTCGGCGCGGGCGACTCCTTTCTCGGGGCGATGGTGCTGCGCCTCGCGCAGGGTCACGACCTCGCCGCCGCCGCCCGGGCGGGGGTGGCGGCGGGTGCCGCGACTGCGTCGATGCCGGGCACCGAGCTGGGCGAGCGCGCCCACATCGAGCGGCTCGAGGCCGCGCTCGGGGGCGAGGCGCGCTGAGCATCCACCGAAACATCGCCGCAACACGCCAGGTCTAGGCTCGGCGCATGGCCGACCTCTTCGACGGGTACGCGGCGTCTGCCGCCCGTTCGGGCTCGGCCGTCGCCTTCGACGAGATGTTCGCGCCCGACTCGACGGTGCGGCTGCCCTACCGGCAGATCCACGCCGCCCTCGCGCAGCTCTCGCAGGAGGAGCTACGCGGGCGCACCGAGGCCCTCGCCTCGAGCTACCTCGCGCAGGGCGTCACGTTCGACTTCGCAGGCGAGGAGCGCCCGTTCCCGCTGGATGCGGTGCCCCGCGTCATCGAGCGCGCCGAGTGGAGCCACCTCGAGGCGGGGGTTGCCCAGCGCGTGCGCGCGCTCGAAGCTTTCCTCGCCGACATCTACGGGCCGCAGCGCTGCATCGCCGACGGGGTGATCCCGGCCCGGCTCATCTCGAGCTCGGTGCACTTCCACCGCGCGGCCGCGGGCATCGAGAGCGCCAACGGCGTGCGCATCCAGGTGTCGGGCATCGACCTGATCCGCGACGAGCACGGCACCTGGCGCGTGCTCGAAGACAACGTGCGGGTGCCGAGCGGCGTGAGCTACGTCATCTCCAACCGCCGGGTGATGGCCCAGACGCTGCCCGAGCTGTTTGTCGCGATGCGCGTGCGCCCGGTGGGCGACTACCCGACACGGCTGCTCGACGCGCTGCGAGCATCCGCCCCCGCCGGCGTCGACGACCCGACGATCGTCGTTCTCACGCCGGGCGTCTACAACTCGGCCTACTTCGAGCACACCCTGCTCGCGCGGCTCATGGGCGTCGAGCTCGTTGAGGGGCGCGACCTGTTCTGCGCGGGCGGGCGGGTCTTCATGCGCACGACGGCCGGCCCCCAGCGGGTCGACGTCATCTACCGCCGCGTCGACGACGAGTTCCTCGACCCGCTGACCTTCCGCGCCGACTCGATGCTCGGCACGCCCGGGCTCATGCTCGCGGCGCGGCTCGGCACTGTGACGATCGCGAACGCGGTCGGCAACGGCGTCGCCGACGACAAGCTCGTCTACACCTATCTGCCCGACCTCGTGCGGTACTTCCTGCACGAAGAGCCGATCATCCCCAACGTCGACACCTGGCGGCTGGAGGAGCCCGACTCGCTCGCCGAGGTGCTCGACCGCCTCGACGAGCTCGTCGTGAAACCCGTCGACGGCTCGGGCGGCAAGGGGCTCGTCGTCGGTCCGGCGGCGAGCCGCGCCGAGCTCGACGAACTGCGCGAGCGCCTGCAGCGCGACCCCCGCGGGTGGATCGCCCAGCCGGTCGTGCAGCTCTCGACCATCCCGACCCTCGTCGACGAGGGCATGCGGCCGCGGCACGCCGACCTGCGCCCGTTCGCCGTCAACGACGGCCGCGAGGTGTGGGTGCTGCCCGGCGGCCTCACCCGGGTCGCCCTGCCCGAGGGGCAGCTGGTCGTCAACTCGAGCCAGGGCGGCGGCTCGAAAGACACCTGGGTGGTCGGCCAGCAGCCGATGGTCGCCGACAGCCACGACGTGGCGGGCCTCGTCGCCGAGCAGGCGACGGTCACGCAGTCGATCCCGATCATCACGGATGCTGCCGCCCACGTTCCCGACCACAATCCGCACGACGACCCGCGGCGCGACCAGCAGCAACAGCAGCAGCAGGCGCGTGCGACGCACAACCACTGGTCGAGCAACGGCGCTCGCACGAGCTCGAGGGGGGTCGAGCCATGTTGAGCCGTATTGCCGAGAGCCTGTTCTGGATCGGCCGGTACGTCGAGCGCGCCGACGGCACGGCCCGCATCCTCGACGTGCACCTGCAGCTGCTGCTCGAGGACCCGTGGATCGACGAGGACACCGCCTGCCGCTCGCTGCTCAGCGTCATGGGCAGCGAGGTCGACCCTGTGCAGGCCCTCACCCGCGCCGATGTGCTCGCGCTGCTCGCGGTCGACCGCGGGCATCCCGCATCGATCGCCTATTCGCTGGGCGCGGCCCGCGAGAACGCGCGGCGGGCGCGCGAGGTGGTGAGCACCGAGCTGTGGGAGGTTCTCAACACCACCCGGGCGCGCATGCCGCGCAAGGTCGCGCCCGAGAAGGTGCACGAGTTCTTCGGCTGGGTGCGCGAGCGGTCGGCGCTCGCCGTCGGCATCGTCGAGTCGGCGACCAGCCGCGACGAGGCCTACGCCTTCTTCACGCTCGGCCGCTCGCTCGAGCGCGCCGACATGACGGCGCGCCTGCTCGCGACCCGCTCGCTGACGGAGGCGAGCGGCCCGTCGTGGACGACGATCCTGCGCAGCGTCGGCGCGTACGAGGCGTACCTGCGCACCTACCGCGGGGTGCCGAGCGCGAAGAACGCGGCCGAGTTCCTCCTCCTCGACCGGCTCTTCCCGCGCTCGATCCTGTTCGCCGTCACGCGCGCCGAGCAGTGCCTGCGCGACATCGAGCCGCGCGGCATGGACAGAGCCGGCATCGGCGACCAGGCGCTACGACAGCTCGGGCAGATCCGCAGCGAGCTCGAGTACCGGCCCATCGCCGATATTCTCGACGACCTGCAGCGCCACATGGATGCCGTGCAGCTCGCGACGAGCGCCACGAGCGAGGCGGTGCGCCAGCGCTACTTCCCGACCAACGCGGCCCCGAGCTGGGTGGCGGAGAAGTCGTGAACCGCCTCCGCATCCGTCACGCGACGGGCTTCCACTACGCCGGCGAGGTGACCGCCTCGTACAACGAGGCGCGCATGCTGCCCGCGAGCGGCGACGGCCAGCTCGTGCTGTTCTCGCATCTCGAGATCGCCCCCGCCTCCTCGCAGCACCCCTACGTCGACTACTTCGGCACCCGGGTGATCGCCTTCGAGCAGCTGGCGCACCACCGCGAGCTGTCGCTCACCGCCGACAGCCTCGTCGAACTGCGGCCGCGCCCCTCGGGCATCGAGGCGGCGGGCTGGGATGCTCTGCCCGCGCTCGTGGAGCGCACGGTCGTCCTCGTCGAGGCTACGGGGCAGACCCCGCTCACGGCCCCGCCCGCCGAGGTCGCCGAGCGCGCCCGCGAGCTCGCGGGCGCCGCGGCCGATCCGGCGTCGGCGGCCCGCGCCATCTGCGACTGGCTGCACGCCGAGGTCGAGTACATGCCGGGTGTGACGGGTGTGCACACCACGGCGGCGGAGGCCTGGGCCCACAGGCGCGGCGTGTGCCAGGACATCACCCACCTCGCGCTCGGGGCCCTGCGCACCGTGGGCATTCCCGCCCGCTACGTCAGCGGGTACCTGCATCCCGTGGCCGACGCGGAGGTGGGGCAGACCGTCGCCGGCGAGTCGCACGCCTGGGTCGAGTGGTTCGACGGCGACTGGCGCGGCTACGACCCCACGAACGCGATCGCGATCGGCGACCGCCATGTGATCGTCGGCCGCGGCCGCGACTACCGCGACGTGCCGCCGCTGCGCGGCGTGTACGCCGGGCCGGCGAGTTCGAGCCTGTTCGTGACGGTGGAGATCACGCGCGAGGCCTAGGCCGCGGGGCTCAGACCGCCGCCGGCGGACAGTGCAGGCGCGTCGCCGTGGTGCCGCTGCCGCGCTCGATGCGGTGATCGGCCATGAGCGCGCCGCACAGCGGGCAGGTCGGGTTGGCCGGCGGCACGTAGGGCTCCTCGGGCCGTCCGATGCCGACCGCGGCCGGCCCGGTCACCGTCCACAGCGCCCGCCCGAACGCGCCGAAGAACCCCTTCGCGTCCTTGAAGGGGTTGAGCGGGTTCACCGGGCGGGCCATTGGTCCATTCTCCTGTGCGTGGGTGCGTGCGTGCGTGCGCGTGGCCTCAGCCCTTGCGGGCCTCGGCCTCGACGATCGCGATCTCCGTGGTGGCGGTCTCCAGATCGCGGAACCGCGCCTCGGGGTCGGCGGCCTGCGCCGCCTCGTGGTCGTCACCGTCGTAGCGCACGGCGAGGTGCCACCAGTGGTCGTCGGCCGGGTGACGGCGGATGCGCAGATTGCGCGTGCTCCGCATCCAGAGCACGGCGACGACGGCGGCGATCAGCCCGGCCAGCGCGCCGACGCCCATGGCCCAGCGGGCTCCGAGCTCGTTGGCGACGAGGCCGAGCAGGGGCGCGCCGATAGGAGTGCCGCCCATGAAGATCGTCAGGTAGAGGGCCATCACGCGGCCCCGGATGCTCGCTCGCGTCGTCGTCTGCACGTAGGCGTTGGCGCTCGTGATCATGGTGAGCGCGAAGTAGCCGACCCCGATGAGCGCGAGGGCGAACAGTTCGAACGTCGGCATCAGCGCGGCGACGACCATCGAGCCGGCGAAGCCGAGCGCGGCGAGCACGATCACCCGCAGGCGCGGGCGCTCGCGGCGCGCCGAGAGCAGGGCGCCGGTGACCGAGCCGATGGCGAGGATCGACGAGAGCAGCCCGAACTCGGAGGCGTCGCGCCCGAACTCGACGCGCACCATCGTGGCCGTGAAGATCGCGAAGTTGAAGCCGAACGTGCCGACGAGGAACACCATCGTGAACACGACGACGAGGTCGGCCCGGCGGGCCACGTACTGGATGCCCGCGCGCAGCTGCCCGCGCCCGCGCCCCGCCTTGCTCATCGGGTGCAGCTCGTCGGCCCGCAGCAGCGCGAGCGTGGCGAGCATCGCGCCGAAGGTCAGCACGTTGAGCAGGATCACCCAGCCCGCCCCCACGAGCACGGTGAGGAAGCCGGCCACGGCGGGCCCGATCAGGCGCGCGGTGTTGAACGAGGCCGAGTTGAGGGCGACCGCGTTGGGCAGGTCCGCGGTGCCGACGAGCTCGCCGACGAAGGTCTGGCGGGCCGGCGCGTCGAAGGCGGTGGCGACACCGAGGCCGAGGGCGAGCGCGTAGACCATCCAGAGCTCGGCGACGCCGAGCACGATGATGAGTCCGAGCGCGAGGGCCAGCAGGGCCTGGGCGATCTGGGTGAGGGCGAGCAGGCGGCGGCCGGGCATCCGGTCGGCGATGACGCCGGCCATGGGGCCGATCAGCAGCGCGGGGCCGAACTGCAGGGCCATCGTCACGCCGACGGCGGCGGCATCGTTGTCGGTGAGCTCGGTGAGCACGAACCAGTCCTGCGCCGTGCGCTGCATCCAGGTGCCGACGTTGGAGACGAGGGCGCCGGCGAACCAGATGCGGTAGTTGATGCCGGCGAGCGAGCGGAACATCGCGTTCATGCGCCGCCCCTCACGCGTCGGCCAGGCGGCGGAGGATCGGCCGCACGGCCTCGAGGGCCGCGCGCTCGTCGTCGGTCAGCCCTTCGAGCTGCGCGTGGAACCACTGCTGCCGCAGGCGTCGTGTCTCGGTGATGACCTGCTCACCGCTGGGCGTGATGGTGACCCACACGCAGCGGGCGTCGTCGTCGCTCGGGGCTCGCTGCACGAGCCCGCTCGCCTCGAGGGCGTTGAGGGTGCGGTTCATGCTGGGGGCGCTGACCTTCTCGGCGGTCGCGAGCTGGCCTGGCGTGCTGCGCCCGTCGGCCTCAAGGCGCCAGAGCACGCCGAGCTGGCTGTCGCTGATGCCGTCGCCGGCGCGCTCGGCCCGGATGCGCCGCGCGACCTTCTGGATCACGACGCGCAACTCCTCCTCGGGGTCGGTCGCGCTCTGGGTCATGATCGTTAGCCTAACTCATTACCTCTGCTAAACAAATTCGGGATGCGGGACGCGACCCGCGACCGCGGTGCGCTCGCTCCGCCGCGGCACGGAGGACGCGCGGCCGTAGGATTCTGCGCAGGAGGCCCCTCATGCCGAAGTTCACCGTCGAGCGCCAGCACCGCACCTTCACCGATGCCCACGGTGTCGTCGTGCACTACTACGTCTGGGCTCCCGGCACGCCGCGGGCGGTGGTGCAGCTCGCCCACGGTGTCGGCGAGCACGCGCTGCGCTACGAGCTACTCGCGCAGGAGCTGGTCGGCGCCGGGTTCGCGGTCTACGCCGACGACCACCGCGGCCACGGCCAGACCGGTGTGGACTACTGGAAGGGCGACCTGTCGAAGATCGGCCGGCTCGGCGTGGGCGGCCTGCGCGCCACTCAGCAAAACCTGCTCGACCTGACGCGCATCGCCCAGGAGGAGAACCCGGGGCTGCCGTTCGCGATGCTCGGCCACTCGTGGGGCTCGCTCATGGTGCAGAACCTGCTCAACGCCGGCCCGCATCCCTGGAACGCGGTCGTGCTCACCGGCACGGCGCTGCGCACGCCGCTCGACATGAACGGCGGCGACCTCAACGCCCGGCACAAGCACCTCGGCGACACCGGGGCCGAGTGGCTCAGCCGCGACCCCGCCGTCGCCCGGGCCTTCGTCGACGACCCGCTGACGACCGACGCCAAGGTGCTACAGCTGTTCGGCGTCGCCGACGGTCTGCGCCTGTTCGGCCGCCCGAAGCGTGTGCAGCCGCCCGTGCCGCTGCTCATCATGGTCGGCGACGACGACCCGCTCGGCGGCGAGGCGAGCGCCAAGAAGCTGGCCGACGCCTACCTGCGCCGCGGCGGTCTGAGTGACGTCGAGCTCGTCGTCTACGCGGGCGCCCGCCACGAGGTCTTCAACGAGACCAACCAGGCCGAGGTGCGCGCCGACCTCATCGCCTGGTTCGACGACCGTCTGTTCTAGGCGCTCATCGGCAGCGGGAGCGCCGTCAGCAGCAGGGCGCTCGGCTCGACCGCTGCGACGCGGTGGCGGCCGTCAGGGATGCGGCCGAGGAGGCCCGCGGTGAGGTCGATCGAACGGGTCTCGGCGCCGTCGGCGTTCAGCGACACGAGGCGAACGTGGCCCCGCAGAACCTGAAGGACGGCCTCGCCCGGATTGTCGTGCGCGGGCAGCTCGGCACCCGCGGTCAGGCCGATGCCGGTCATCCGCAGATGCTCGTGATCGAGCTCGACCGCCTGCAGGTACCGCCCCTGCGGAGTCTTCGCTGCCTCGGTCAGCAGGAACTCGGCGAGCCGGGAGATGTCGAGAGCCACGGGGTCCATGCAGGCACCCTACGCTGGTCGCCATGATCGCGCCGTTCCTCTCCGTCGCCGAGCTCGATCGCCTGCGGGCGGCCGCCGATCGCGGCGAGGGCGCGCTCGTGGTCGTCGACAGTCGCTGGTACCTCGACGGCCGCTCCGGCGCCGCGGCCTATGCGCAGGGGCACCTGCCGGGCGCCGTGTTCGTCGACCTCGACACCGTGCTCGCGGGGCCGCCCTCGACGACGGCCGGGCGGCACCCGTTACCCGAGCCGGAGGTCTTCGCCCGCGGTCTCGAGTCCGCCGGCGTCGGGGACGACGACACCGTGGTCGTCTACGACGACGCGGGCGGTGTCATCGCCGCGCGCCTGGTGTGGATGCTGCGCACCCTCGGGCAGTCCGCCGCCGTGCTCGACGGGGGTCTCGCCGCGTGGCAGAGCGCGCACCCCGAGGTGCCGCTCGAGGTTGGAGGATCAGGCGACGGGGCCGGGGAGGTTCGGCGAGCATCCCGCACCGTTCGCCCGTGGCCCGCCGCGGCGCTCGCGACGATCGACGAGACGCAGACCGCGGCCGCCGACGGAACCGCGCTCGTGCTCGACGCGCGCACCGCCGACCGCTACCGCGGCGAGTCCGAACCGGTGGATGCGCGCCCCGGGCACATCCCCGGTGCCCACAGCTTCTCGTGCCGCGACACCGTCGCCGCCGACGGCACGTTGCTCGCCGCCGCGACCCTGCGCGAGCGCCTCACGGCGCTCGGCGCCGACCGCTTGCCGGTGATCAGCTACTGCGGCTCCGGCGTGACCGCCTGCCACACGCTGCTCGTGCTCGAGCATGCGGGTCTCGGGCAGGCCGGGCTGCCTGCGGGTCGCCTGTACTCCGGCTCCTGGTCGCAGTACGCCGCCGACCCTCAGCGCCCCGCGGCGACCGGACCCGCCACCAGCGGTTAGAGTGGGCGGGCGCGCGCTCGCGCGTCTACCCCGCCTCTTGCCGTTGCCACCACTGCGGCGCTTCCTGTCTCCACGCGAAGGAATGCCCATGCCCTCTGCTGTCTTCCCGCACGCCGCCGTCGATGAGGTGCTGCGCACCGTACTCGCCCGCAATCCCGGTGAGCCCGAGTTCCACCAGGCCGTCACCGAGGTGCTCGAGTCGATCGCGCCGGCGCTGGTCGAGCGCCCCGAGTACGTGGAGGCGGGCATCCTGGAGCGCCTCGTCGAGCCCGAGCGGCAGGTGCTCTTCCGCGTGCCGTGGACGGACGACCGCAACCGGGTGCAGGTCAACCGCGGCTTCCGCGTGCAGTTCAATTCGGCGCTCGGGCCGTACAAGGGCGGACTGCGGTTCCACCCGACGGTGAACCTGGGCATCATCAAGTTCCTCGGCTTCGAGCAGATCTTCAAGAACGCCCTCACCGCGCAGGGCATCGGCGGCGCGAAGGGCGGCAGCGACTTCGACCCGCACGGCAAGAGCGACGCCGAGATCATGCGCTTCTGCCAGAGCTTCATGGACGAGCTCTACCGGCACCTCGGTGAGCACACCGACGTGCCCGCGGGTGACATCGGGGTCGGTGCACGCGAGATCGGCTATCTCTTCGGCCGCTATCGCAAGATCACCAACCGGCACGAGTCGGGCATGTTCACCGGCAAGGGAGTGGCCTGGGGCGGCGCCGAGGTGCGCACCGAGGCCACCGGTTACGGCGCCGTGTTCTTCCTCGAGCAGATGCTCCAGCGCCGCGGTCAGGGACTCGAGGGTCGTCGGGCGATCGTGTCGGGCGCCGGCAATGTCGCGCTCTACGCGATCGAGAAGCTGCAGCAGCGCGGCGCCCTCCCGATCACCGCCTCCGACTCGAGCGGCTACGTCGTCGACGAGAGCGGCATCGACCTCGCCCTGCTGAAGCAGATCAAGGAGGTCGAGCGTGGGCGCGTCAGCGACTACGCCGCCCGTCGCCCGAGCGCACGGTTCGTCGCTGGTGGCAGCGTCTGGGATGTCCCCGGCGAGCTCGCGCTGCCGTGCGCCACGCAGAACGAGCTCGACGGCGCGGCCGCCGCGACGCTGATCCGCAATGGACTCGTCGCCGTCGTGGAGGGCGCCAATATGCCCTGCACGCCGGACGCGGTCGACGCCTTCCGCGGCGCTCGCGTGCTCTTCGCCCCGGGCAAGGCGGCCAACGCGGGCGGTGTCGCGACCAGCGCGCTCGAGATGAGCCAGAACGCCTCGCGCCAGCGCTGGACCTTCTCCGACAGTGAGCAGCGCCTGCAGGCGATCATCGTCGCCGTGCACGATCAGGCGTTCGAGGCGGCCGAGCGCTACGGTGCCCCGGGTGACTACGTAGTCGGCGCGAACACCGCATCGTTCGTCAAGGTCGCCGACGCGATGCTCGCCCAGGGCGTGATCTGAGCCGAGCGCGCGGCGCGCATCCCCGCCGGCGCCCCGGGCGTGAGCTCGTGCGTCGCGCACCCTGCGGCGTTCATCGAGGTGCCCTTCGGCCCGCGCCCAATAGGCTCGGAGCCGTGCACGGTGAATACAAGGTTCCTGGCGGCAAGCTCGTCGTGGTTGACCTCGACGTCGAGGATGGCCGTATCAGCGGCCTTCGGCTGGCGGGCGACTTCTTCGTCGAGCCCGACGACGCGATTCCGGCGATCGAGGCCGCGCTCACCGGCCTGCCCGCCGACACCGATGCCGCCCATCTGACGGCCGCGGTGCGGGATGCCCTCCCGGACGGCGCCGTGCTGCTGGGCTTCAGCCCTGAGGCGATCGCGACGACCGTGCGCCGGGCTCTCGCCAGTGCGACCACCTTCGCCGACTACGAGTGGCAGCTGGTGCGCGGCCCGGCGCTGACGCCGCTGCAGCAGCTCGCCGTCGACCAGGTGCTCTCGGAGGAGGTCGGAGAGGGCCGCCGCGGGCCGACCCTGCGCTTCTGGGAGTGGGCGAGTCCGGCGATCGTGATCGGCTCCTTCCAGAGCGTCAAGAATGAGGTCGACCTCGAGAACGCGGAAGCGTTCGGCTTCGAGGTGGTGCGCCGCATCTCCGGCGGCGGCGCGATGGTGATCGAGCCCGCGTCGGCGATCACCTACTCGCTGTACACGCCGGTCGAGCTCGTGCAGGGCATGAGCTTCGCCGAGTCGTACGCCTTCCTCGACGACTGGGTGATCCAGGCGCTGCGGTCGCTCGGCATCGAGGCGACCTACCAGCCGCTCAACGACATCGCGAGCCCGGCCGGCAAGATCGGCGGCGCCGCGCAGAAGCGGCTCGGCTCGGGCGCGGTGCTGCACCACGTCACCATGGCCTACGACATGGACGGCGACATGATGACGCGGGTGCTGCGTATCGGGCGCGAGAAGCTCAGCGACAAGGGCGTGAAGAGCGCCAACAAGCGGGTCGATCCGCTCAAGTCGCAGACCGGTCTGCCGCGCGACGAGGTCATCGAGCGGCTCATCAGCACCTTCCGCGCGGGCAACTCCGTGACCGAGAGTGCGCTCACCGAGGGCGAGCTTGCCCGCGCCGACGCGCTCGTCGCCGAGAAGTTCGCCACCCCCGACTGGCTGTACCGGGTGCCGTGAGCCTTCGCTCGCGGGCGGTCGCCCTCACCCTGCTGCTCGCCGGCCTGCTGGTCGGCGGTGTCGTGCTGTCGGCGATCACCGGTCAGCTGCCGGTCACGCCCACCGAGGTGGCGGGCTCGTTGCTGCGGGCGATCGGCATCGACACCGACTGGGCGCCGACCGACCCGATCGTCGAGAGCACGCTCTGGGTCGTGCGCTTCCCGCGCATCGTCATGGCCCTCGTGGTGGGCGCGGCGCTCGCCGTGGCGGGTGCCGTCATGCAGGCGATCTTCGGCAACCCGCTCGCCGAGCCCGGCGTCGTGGGTGTCTCGTCCGGCGCCGCGCTCGGGGCGGCGACGGCGATCGCGGTGGGAGCATCCGTCGTCGGCGTCGCCGGTGTCGCGGTGGCGGCCTTCCTCGGTGGTCTCGTGGCGACGCTGCTCGTCTACGTCGTCTCCCGTGCCGGCGGCCGAACCGAGGTCGTCACCCTTCTGCTCACCGGCATCGCCGTCAACGCGATCGCGCAGGCGGGCATCGCTTTCGTGCTCTTTGTGGCCGATTCGGCCAGCCGCGAGCAGATCGTGTTCTGGCAGCTCGGCTCGCTCGGCGGGTCGCTGTGGTCGCAGGTGCTCGTCGTCGCGGTCGTCACCGTGCCGGGCGTGGTGCTCGCCCTCGCCCTCGCCCGCCGGTACGACCTGCTCGCGCTCGGCGAGCGCAACGCGCGCCACCTCGGCGTCGATGTCGAGCGGCTGCGCCTCGTCTCGATCGTCCTCGTCGCGCTGCTGACCGGCGCGGCCGTCGCCTTCGCGGGCATCATCGCCTTCGTCGGCCTGGTGATCCCGCACCTGATCCGCATGATCATCGGCCCGGCCCACCGCGGGCTGGTGCTGGCGAGCGCCGCCGGCGGCGGTGCACTGCTGGTCATTGCCGACCTCTTGACCCGCACCTTGGTGGCGGGCGCCGAACTACCGATCGGAATGCTCACCTCCCTGGTCGGCGGGCCGTTCTTCTTCTGGCTGCTCTACCGGCAGCGCCGACGCAGCGGAGGGTGGGCATGAGCGGCGCAGTCCCGAGGGGGGCGGCTTCCGTGAGCGAGCCGGTGATCGTCGCCCGCGGCGTGCACCTCACCCGCGACGGGCGTGAGATCCTCGGCGGCATCGACCTCGACATCCTGTCGGGCGAGGTGCTCGCCCTGGTCGGGCCGAACGGCGCGGGCAAGTCGACCCTGCTGTCGGTGCTCAGCGGCGACCAGGACCCGTCGCACGGCACTGTCGAACTGCTCGGCCGCCCGGTCGGCGCGTACCGCCCGCTCGAGCTGGCGCGACGTCGCGCGGTGCTCAGCCAGGCCAACACGGTGAGCTTCCCTTTCCGGGTCATCGAGATCGTGCAGATGGGGCGCAGCCCGTGGCTGCGCTCGGCCGAGCTCGCCGACGACCAGGCCGCGGTGCTGGAGGCGATCCGCGCGACGGACATCGAGCACCTGCTCGGCCGACGGTTCACGAGCCTGAGCGGGGGTGAGCAGGCGCGCGCATCCCTCGCTCGCGTGCTCGCCCAGCGCACGCCGATCGTGTTCCTCGACGAGCCGACGGCGGCGCTCGACCTGCGTCACCAGGAGGACGTCATGCGGGTCGCGCGCGGCCTCGCCGCCGATGGCCGGGCGGTCGTCGTGGTCGTGCACGACCTGTCGCTGGCGGGGGCCTACGCCGACCGCATCGCCCTGCTCGACAACGGGCGGCTCGACGCTGTCGGCACGCCGCACGAGGTCATGACGGCCGAGCGCGTGGGGCGGGTCTACGGGCTCGCGGTGCGCATCCACCGCGTCGGTGACAGCGAGCGGCCGATCGTGCTGCCGCTGCGCGACTGACTCCCCAAATCGAGGATTCCTCCTCGTCGTGCCCCTAGACTGAGCGGGTGATGCCGATGTGGGGGTGGCTGCTGATCGCGTCGGCGCTGATCGGCCTCGGGATGCTCGCGCAGCGCCGCGGCTGGATCGACCTGCGCGGCGACGGGCGCCGGGGCGGCTCGGGCGGCGGTCTCGTCAGCATCGGCGACGAGGTCTTCAACCCGACCCGGCACGAGGCCGCCCTCGAGCTCGACCGTCAGACCTCGCTGCCCGCACTCGCGCCGATTCCCGGCGATGGCACGCTCGGCATTCCCCGCATCGAGAGCGACCCGGATGAGGGCGAGGGCTACCGCGGGAGGATCCGCCTGTAACGGCGGCCGCGCCGCCGAGCGCCCGGCTAGCGGGTGGTCAGGTCGGCGTACTCGGGGTGCCGGCGCATCCACATGACGACGAAGCCGCACACCGGCTGCACCCGATCGGTGGTCGCGGTGCGCAGCTCGTCGAGGATCGCGCGCACGACCTCGCCGCCGACACCCTTGTTGCGCATGAGCGGGGGAACCTCCGCGTGCAGCAGCCGCATCGTCGACCCGACGCGGTCGTAGACGATCCACCCCTGCAGCTCGTCGCCCTCGTAGACGGCGTAGCGCTCGGCATCGGGCTCGTGGGTCACGGTGAGGCTCATGCCCGGCACCCTACCCGGTCTGCCCCCTGCACTGCGGTGCGGTGCCGGGGCTAGGCGCTCGCGCGCTCGACGATCGACGTGGGCATGAGGTGCCGCCGAGCGACTGGCCGGCCCTCGAGCAGATCGAGCAGGATGCGCGCCATGCGCTCGCCCTGCTCGACCGACGGCTGACGCACCGTGGTGAGCGGCACCTCGCAGGCGAGGGCGGCGGGCGAGTCGTCGAACCCCATCACCGCGACCTGCTCCGGAACCGCGATGCCGCGCTCGCGCAGTACGGTGACGGCACCCATGGCCATGAGGTCGCTCGCGGCGAAGATCGCGTCCAGGTCGGGGTGGGCGGCGAGCAGCTCGCGCGTCGCGCGCATTCCGCCGGCGAGGGTGAAGTCGCCGTGCACGATCGCGTCAGGCGTGAGCCCCGCATCCGTCATCGCCTGCTGCCAGCCGGTCAGCCGGTCGATGCCCGCGGGCATGTCGGCCGGGCCCGCGATCGTGCCGATGCGGCGGCGCCCGCGATCGATGAGGTACCGGGTGCCGTCGGCCGCGGCCGCGATGTTGTCGACGTCGACGTAGTAGCTGGTGGTCGACGACGGATTGAGAGGACGGCCACCGAACACGACCGGGATGCTCTCGCCCAGCTCGGCGAGCACGTGGTCATCGGTGTGGTGCGAGACCACGAGGGCCCCGTCGACGTTGCCCCCGCGCAGGTACGCGACGGTCGTGTCGAAGCGGCCGCTCGCGCTCGCCAGGTGCAGGGTCAGGGCGTAGCCGGTGTCGTCGAGGACGGTCGAGATGCCCTGCACGATGGCCGCGAAGTAGGGATCGCCGAAGAAGCGCGTCGTGTCTTCGGGAATCACGAGGGCGATCGCCATGGCGCGCCGGTTCGCGAGCGAGCGCGCCGCGCGGTTCGGGGTGTAGCGCAGCTCGGCGATGGCGGCCGTGACGGCGGCCACCGTCTCCTCGCTCACGCGGGGCGAGCCGTTGACGACGCGCGACACCGTCGCTCGTGAGACGCCGGCCCGCTCGGCCACCATCTCGAGCGTCGGAGCGACACGGGCGCTCGCTCCGTCCGCTGTCATGGGGGAATCCTACGGGCGCGATTCGAGCGCGGGCGGCACGCTGCGACCCGCGATGATCGCCTGGTAGAGCCGCCCACTGCGCTTCACCGTGCGGGTCTGCGTCTCGTAGTCGACCCGCACGAGCCCGAAGCGCTTGTCGTAGCCCCAGGCCCACTCGAAGTTGTCGAGCAACGACCAGTAGAAGTAGCCGCGCACATCGACGCCGGCCTCGATCGCATCGACGACGGCGTCGACGTGCAGCCGCAGAAACTCGGCGCGCTCGGCATCGTCGACGTACCCCTCGGCGTCGGGCTCGTCGGTGTAGGCGGCGCCGTTCTCGGTGACGTACAGCACAACGCCGGCGGGCCGGGCGTACTCCTCGTCGACACGCAGCAGCAGGCGGGTGAGGCCCTCGGGCTGCACCTCCCAGCCCATCGCCGTCACGGGCAGCCCGCGCGGGTGCGTGTAGATGCCGTCGCCGGCCGGGAACGGCGACAGCTTCGGCCGCTCCGAGGGCGCGGCGCTCGTGATCGGGGCATCCGCCGGCGGATGCGCGCTCACCGCATCGCCGTGGTAGTAGTTCACGCCCAGCGCGTCGATGGGGGTCGCGATCGCCGCCAGGTCACCCTCCTGCACGGGCAGATGCAGGCCGCGCGCCTCGAGGTCGGCCTCCAGGTCGGCGGGGTACGCGCCGCGGAAGAGCGGGTCGAGGAAGAGCCGGTTGTGCTGCGCGTCGATGCGCCGGGCGGCGTCGACGTCGGCGGAGTCGTGCGGGTCGACGGGATCGGGCACGGTCATGTTGAGCGTGATGCCGAGGTCGAGCGACGCATCCAGCGATCGCAGCCGCTGCGTCGCCAGGCCGTGGCCCAGCAGCAGGTGGTGGGCCGCGTCGAGGGCGCGCTGCGGGTGCTGCTCGCCGGGGGCGTGCTCGCCGCTGAGGTAGCCGAGGAAGGCGGAGCACCACGGCTCGTTGAGCGTCGTCCAGTGGTGGATGCGGTCGCCGAGCGCGGCGTGCACGTCGGCGGCGTAGTCCGCGAAGCGCAGCGCGGTGTCGCGCGCGGGCCAGCCGCCAGCCTCCTGCAACGTCTGCGGGAGGTCCCAGTGGTAGAGCGTCAGCCACGGCGTGATGCCCGCGTCGAGCAGCTCGTCGGTGAGGCGCCGGTAGAAGTCGAGGCCCGCGGGGTTCGCGGTGCGGCCATCCGGCTGCACCCGCGCCCAGGAGGTCGAGAAGCGGTACACCTGCACGCCGAGATCGCGCATGAGGGCGACGTCGTCGCGGTAGCGGTCGTAGTGCTCGCAGGCGCGCTCGCCGCTGTCGCCGCCGACCACCGCGCCGGGGATGCGGCTGAAGGCATCCCAGATCGAGTCGGCGCGGCCGTCGCGGTGCGTCGCACCCTCGATCTGGTAGGCGGCGGTGGCGACCCCGAGCAGCAGCTGGGGCGGAAGCGGGCGCGCGGCAGCGCTCGCCCCGGTCGGGGCGGGAGTGGTGGCGGTCATCCCTTGACGGCTCCTTGCATGATGCCGCTCACGAGGTGGCGGCCGGCGACGACGAACAAGATCAACAGGGGGATCGTGCTGAGGATAACCCCGGCCATGACGATCGAGTAGTCGACGAAGTAGTTGCTCTGCAGCAGCGACAGGGCCACGGGCAGCGTCGGGTTCTGCCGGTCGAGAACGATGAAGGGCCAGAAGAAGTTCGTCCAGGTGGCGATGAAGATGAACAGCGCGAGCATCGCGGCCGCCGGGCGGGCGGCGGGCAGCGCCACCGACCAGAAGGTGCGGATCATGCTCGCCCCGTCGACGCGGGCCGCCTCGATGAGCTCGTAGGGCAGGGCCTGGCTGAGGTACTGCGTCATCCAGAACACCCCGAACGCGCTGACGACGGCGGGCAGGATGACCGCCCACAGCGTGCCGGCGAGCTGCAGCTGGCTCATCACGATGAACAGCGGCACGACGCCGAGCTGCGTCGGCACCGCCATGGTGGCGATGACGAAGACCAGGAGGCCGGCGCGGCCCCGGAAGCGGAGCTTGGCGAAGGCAAACCCGGCGAGCGTCGAGAACAGCACGACGGAGGCCGAGACCACGGTCGACACGATGATCGAGTTGCCGATGGCCTTCCAGAAGTTGACGCTGTCGGCCTCGAGCACGGCGGCCGCATTGGCGAGGAAGTTGCCGCCCGGCCACCACACGATGTCCTGCTGGTTGATGGTCGAGGCGTCGCCCGAGCCGATCAGGAACGACCAGTAGAGGGGGAACATCGAGCCGAGCAGCACGGCGGTGAGGAAGCCGTAGCCGAGCCAGCCGGGACGCTGGCCGTTGTCGACCCGCCGGCGGCGGGAGGGGCGGGCGGTCTCGAGAAGTCCGTATCCGGTGCTCATGATGCCCTCGCGATCGAACGGGTGATGGCGACGTTGATGAGGCCGACGATGATGATGATGAGGAAGAGCAGCCAGGCCACCGCGGCCGCGCGGCCGAAGTTCAGCTGCCCCCAGCCGAGGTTGTAGAGGTAGATGGTGATGGTCATCCACTGGCCGCTCGCGCCGCCCTGCCCGGTCTGGTCGTAGAGCCGCGGCTCGTCGAAGATCTGCAGGCCGCCGATGGTGGAGGTGACGATGACGAAGATCAGGGTCGGGCGCAGCTGCGGAATGGTGATGGAGAAGAATTGCCGGATCGTGCCGGCGCCGTCGATCATCGCGGCCTCGTAGTAGTCGCGCGGGATCGCCTGCATGCCGGCCAGGAGGATGAGGGCGGTGTAGCCCGTCCAGCGGAAGTTCACCATGGTGGCGATGGCCACGTGGCTCGGCAGCACCTCCGAGTGCCAGCCGATCGGGTCGATGCCGAGGTCGCTCAGCACGTTGTTGATGAGCCCGTACTGGTCGCCGAACATGTTGCTGAAGATCAGGGTGACGGCGACGGGGGCGACCACGTAGGGCAGCAGCACTCCCATGCGCCAGAAGGTCTTGGCCCGCAGGTTGCGGTCGAGCACGGCCGCGATCAACAGGGCGAGCAGCACCTGCGGCACCGCCGAGATGAGGAAGATCGAGAAGGTGTTGCGCAGCGCGATCCAGAACGGCGGGTTCGAGAGCACGAAGGCGAAGTTGTCGAGGCCGACGAAGTCGCCCTGCCCGCCGATGAGGTTCCACTCGTGCACCGACACCCAGGCCGTGTACGCCAGCGGGAAGAGCCCGGTGATCGCGAACAGGATGAAGAACGGCGAGATGTAGAGGTAGGGCGAGACCTTGACGTCCCACCGCGAGAGCGTCTGCGAGAAGGCGATGCGGCGCACGGAGCGCACCGTCGTCGGAGCCGACGGCGGCGTGAGCGGCGCCGGCGCCGGTGGGCGCGGGGCGGTGGTGGTCATGGTGTCTCCTCGGCGGTGAGGGGTGGCGTGCGGGGTGCGGGCGCGGGATGCGGGGCTGAGGGTGCCCGGGGGCCGCAGGTGGGCGGCCCCCGGGCGGGTGGTGGATCTAGAGGGCGTTGACGTCAGCGACGAAGAGCTCCCACGAGCTGTCGATGGTGTCGGTGCCGTCGACGTCGACCCGGGTGAGCGCCCGCTGCAGGGCGTCGTTGATCGGGAAGTACTTCACGCTCTTGAAGGGAGCGACCTCGATGGCCTGCGAGCGCTCGATGAGGATCTGCCCGACGGGCGCGTCGTTGAAGTACTCGTTGGTGGCCTCCTGCAGCTCGGTCGACTCGTACGCCTCGACCTGGCTCGGGAAGGTGCCGGCCGCGGCGAAGGCGCTCATCTGCTGCTCAGGAGCGGTCAGCCACGCGGCGAGCTTCTTCGCCTCCTCGATGTTCTGGCCCTGGGCCGGAACGGTCAGGTAGGAGCCGCCCCAGTTGCCGCCGCCGCCGGGGAAGACGTTCGCGACGTCCCAACCGGTGACGTCGGGCGCGTTGCCCGAGATGACGCCGAGCATCCAGCCCGGGCAGAGCATCGTGGCGAAGGCGCCGTTCGAGAGACCGGCGAACCAGTCGTCGCTCCACTGGCCGAGGTGGGCCGAGAGGGTCTCCGAGGCCGTGAGCACCTCGGTGTAGATCTGCTTGACCTCGGGGTTCTCGGTGGCGATGACGGTGCCGTCAGCCTCCTCGTAGGCGTACTCGACCTGGTTGATCATGCCCTGGTAGATCGCGCCCGCGGCGTCGAACCAGGCGGCACCCGAGGCGTCGACGTACTGCTGGCCGACCTCGAAGTAGCGGTCCCAGTCGCCCTCGAGCAGGGCGGCGACCTCGTCGCGGTCGGTGGGCAGGCCGGCGGCCTCGAACAGGTCGGCGCGGTAGCAGACCGCCTGCGGGCCGATGTCCGTGCCGTAGGCGACCAGGCGGCCCTCGGCGTCGGTGGCGGCGGCGGTCTTCCAGTCGACCCAGCGGTCGGCGACGGCCGGGTCGCTGAGGTCGGCGAGACGGTCGCTGTACTGCATCATCTCGGCGAACCAGTCGACCTCGACGGCCTCGATGTCGGCGAGGCCGCTGCCGGCGCCGAGCTTGGTGAAGAAGTTGTCGCGGGCCTCGTTCGACGTGGCCGCGCGGTTGTGCACGATCGTGATGCCGGGGTTCTCGGCCTCGTACTGGGCGAAGAGCTCGTCGGTGTAGCCGAAGTCGTTGAAGGTGGCGACGGTGAGGGTGATGTCACCACCCTCGGCACCGGGGTCGGCGGCCGTGCTGCAGCCGGTGGCGATCAGGGCGACAGCGGCGGCGCCGGCGATGGCGGCGCTCGCGGTGGTGCGACGTGAACGGTTCACGGTTCACTCCTTTGTGTGCGTGGGTGGTGGATGAGAGCGCTCTCATTGCGAGGCCAT
>JAIWOM010000205.1 GCA_020216895.1 Microcella sp. | reverse complement strand
CGACCGGCGCGGTCACGGCTCGACACGACGACCCGCACGATGATCCGCACCCTGGGGTCGCGGGTGCGGGGGCCGCTCGGGGTCGTGTTCCGCCGCGTCGATGCCGTCGCTCCCCTGCTCGTTCCGGTGCTGCGGCGCCGCGGACCGGAGACGACCGCGCTGCTGCGCACCACCCGCGCGGTGACCGAGCTGCGGGCCGGGCACGCTGCGAACGCACTGCCGGAGAGCGCGGAGGCGACGGTGAACATCCGCATCGCGCCCGACGAGTCGGTCACCGAGGCGGTCGCGGCCGTGCGGCGCGCGATCCGCGACGAGTCCGTCGCCATCGACGTGCTCGAGCCGAGCGAGCCCTCCCCTGTCTCCCCCGCCCGCGGGCCGGCCTGGGAGGACCTCGCGGCCGCGATCGACGAGGTCGTGCCGGGACTGCTGGTGAGTCCCTACGTGATGATGCAGGCCAGCGACGCGCGATTCCTCACTGCGATCAGCCAGCACGTCTACCGCTTCACGCCCTTCCGCCTGAGAACCGACGAGCGGGCGTGCCTGCACGCTCGGGATGAGCGGATCCGCGTCAGCAGCTACCTCGAGGGCGTGCGGGTGTACGCCGCGCTGCTACGGCGGCGCTGAGGCGGCCCGGAGTCAGCCGCGCGCCGCGGCGTGCACGCCGGCGAGCCGGCGGGGAGCATCCGTCACCACCCCGTCGACCCCGAGGTCGAGGGCGCTCTGCCAGAGGTCGGCGCGGTTGAGCGTGTAGACGATGAGCGTGAAGCCCGCCGCGCGCAGCCGGGCGGCGGCCTCCGGGTCGACCGTGAACGAGCGCAGGCTGGTGACGATCGTCGTCGCGCCGACGAGATCGGCGTACGCGATCGGGTCGTCGGGCAGCCGGCGCACGATGACCGCGCGGGGCAGCGACGGAGCCTCGCGCCACAGCGCGAAGAGCGTGGGCAGCTCGAAGCTCGCGAGCACGACGCGGTCCTGCACCCCGTACCGGTAGATGCCGGCGATGATCTCCCGCATCGGCTCCACGTCCCACAGGCCCTTGAGCTCGATCAGCACGCGCGCGTCGGAGGCCTGCAGCAGCGGCAGAACCTCGTCGAAGGTCGGGATGCGGGTGCCCGCCCAGCGCGAGCCGTACCAGCTGCCCGCGTCCAGGGCCTGCAGCTCGGCCAGCGTGCGCGTCGCGAGCGGTCCGACGCCGTCGGTGGTGCGGTCGAGCAGCTCGTCGTGGAAGACGACGGCGTGCCCGTCGGCGGTCATGCGCAGGTCGAACTCGAGCACCTCGGCGCCGCTGCTCAGGGCCGACTCGACGGCGGGAAGGGTGTTCTCGGGGGCGGAGGCCGGGTCGCCGCGGTGGGCGACGGTCAGCGGCACGCCGTCATTGAGTCCGAGCGATCCGAGCGGCTGCACGGCGTAGACGGTCGCGGCGCTGTGGTCGATGGCGAGCACGGCGACGAGGGCCAGCGTGGCGGTGAACGAGGCCGCGGTGCGGCGGGCGGAGTACGGGCGGCCGGTGCGGGTTGCGCGATCGAGCGGGCGCAGGAGGGTCCGCAGGGGTCGGGCGCTCGGCATGGGCATCGCCTCCGGAACGGGTCACCGCGTCGTTGCGGTGCCGCCATGCTAGCGCAGCCGTTACCGTTTCGTGACCTGAATCTGCGTCGCCGCCGTGCGGGCGATCGTGGTCGCCATGCCGCTGAAGACGATGCCGTGGAACGGCGTCACCCCGAACCAGTACAGGCGGCCCCCGAGCCCGCTCGGGAAGAACACGGCCCGCTGGATGAGGCGCGAGCCTCCCCCGGGCCGCGGCTCCACCGTGAACTCGAGCCAGGCCCGGCCGGGCACCTTCATCTCAGCCCGCAATCGCAGGAAGCGCCCGCGATCGATCTCCTCCACCCGCCAGAAGTCGACCGCGTCACCCGCCGCCAGGCGATCAGGATCCCGGCGCCCGCGCCGCAGTCCCACTCCCCCGACCACCTTGTCGAGCCAACCCCGGGCCGCCCACGCGACCGGCAGCGAGTACCAGCCGTTCGCCCCGCCGATGCCCTCGACGACGCGCCAGAGCGCCGAAGGCGGAGCGGCCGACTCGACGACCTGACGGTCGGTGAACACGGTGTGCCCGCTCCAGTCCGGGTCGCTCGGCAGCCGGTCGCTCGGAGCGCCCTGCACCGTGGCGTTCTGCCAGCTGGTCTCGACCTCGCCCTCCCGCATCTTGGCGAGGGCGTACCGCACCGCCAGCCGGTAGCCCGTCAGACCGCCCTCCGGCGGCGGGATGTACTGATCGATATCGTGCTCGCGGCAGACGGCATCGTTCTGGAGGCTCGAGATGATCGGCACGGCCAGCGATCGCGGGATCGGAGTCACCAGATTCACCCACTGGCTGGCCAGGTACGGCGTGAGCACGGGCAGGCTCGCGATCCGCCGCTGCTTGAGCCCCGCCTCCACCGCGTACCCGTTCATCATCTGCCCGTAGCGCAGCACGTCGGGGCCGCCGATGTCGAAGGTGCGGTTGACGGTCGCCGGAAGCGTTGCCGCGCCGATCAGGTAGTGCAGCACGTCGCGCACGGCGATCGGCTGGATGAAGTTGCGCACCCACTTCGGGGCCGGCATGTACGGCAGCACCTCGGTCAGATGCCGGATCATCTCGAAGCTGGCGGATCCGGAGCCGATCACGACGCCCGCCTGCAGCGCCACCGTCGGGACCCCGCTGGCCATCAGGATCTCGCCGACCTCCTTGCGGCTCCGCAGGTGCGTCGACAGCTTCCCCTCAGGATGCAGGCCGCCGAGGTAGACGATGCGCCCCACACCGGCGGCGGCGGCCGCTCGCGCGACCGTCGAGGCCACATGGCGTTCGGTGCGCTCGAAGTCGCCCGCACTGCTCATGGAGTGCACGAGATAGTAGAGGACATCCACCCCCGCGACCGCCCGCGCGACGTCCGCGGCGCGCGTGAGATCGCCCGGGAGCACCTCGACCTGGTCCACCCACGGAACATCGCGCAGGCGTGCGGGGTCGCGGACGATGACGCGCACCTCGTGCCCGGCCTCGAGCAGCCGCGGAACGAGCCGGCCGCCGATGTAGCCGGTCGCGCCCGTGACGAGCATCCTCATGCCGGTCACGCTAGGCCCGCGGGCTGGGAGTTCACTCGCGGTCGCCTCGCGGGCGGGCGGGGCGCCGCAGGTCGTAGCGTGGAAGCGTGCAGAGTGCGGGCGACGAGCAGCGGCGGGAGGGCATCCCGCCCCGGGTCATTGCGTGGTTCGCCGAGACCGCCCGCGACCTGCCCTGGCGGCGGCCCGGCTTCAGCGCGTGGGGCGTGCTCGTCAGCGAGATCATGCTGCAGCAGACGCCCGTCGCCCGCGTGATCCCGCGGCTCGAGCAGTGGCTGAACCGCTGGCCCACGCCCGACGCGCTCGCCGCCGACTCCCCCGCCGAAGCGGTGCGCGCCTGGCAGA
>JAIWOM010000002.1 GCA_020216895.1 Microcella sp. | reverse complement strand
GGGCTCGGTGAGCTCGAGCGCGGTGGCGAGGGTCTCGGCCGCGATGAGCTCGCGGTGCGCCTCGATGGCGGCGCGGGCGGCCGCGTCGGCCCCGAGCGTCAGCACGATGCGGTCACTGACGTCGAGCCCGGCATCCTTGCGGGCCTGCTGCACGGCGCGGATCACGTCGCGCGCGAGACCCTCTGCCTCGAGCTCGGGCGTGACGCGGGTGTCGAGCAGCACGAAGCCGCTGCCCGGCAGGAAGGCGACCGCGGCGGCGGGGTCGTCGAGCTCGAGCTCGAGGGTGAACTCGCCCGGCTCGAGGGCGACGCCGCCGACGACGACCCGGTCGCCGTCGACGCTCCAGTCGCCGGCCTTCGCCGCGCCGATGACCTGCTGCACCTGCTTGCCGATGCGCGGCCCGGCCGCGCGGGCGTTGACCACCAGGCGACGCGCGATGCCGTACTCGGCGACGAGGCTGTCGTCGAACTCGACGAGCTCGACGGCCTTGACGTTGAGCTCGTCGCGCACGATGTCGGCGAAGGGCGCGAGCGCCTGGGCGTCGGGGGTGACGACGGTGAGCGTCGCGAGCGGCAGGCGCACGCGCAGGCCCTGGGCCTTGCGCAGCGCGAGGCCGGAGCTCGCGAGCTGCCGCACGCGGTCCATCGCGGCGACGAGGGCCGCGTCGGCCGGGAACTCCTCGGCCACCGGCCAGTCGGTCAGGTGCACGCTCTCGCCGCCGGTGAGGCCGCGCCAGACCTCCTCCGTGACGAGGGGCGCGAGGGGCGCCGCCAGGCGGGCGAGCGTCTCGAGCACCGTGAAGAGGGTGTCGTGGGCATCCCGGTCATCGCCCGCCCAGAAGCGGTCGCGCGAGCGGCGCACGTACCAGTTGGTGAGCACGTCGGCGAAGTCGCGCAGGGCGGCCGCGGCCATGGGGGCGTCGAGCGCCTCGAGCTGGGCGGTCACCTCGACGACGAGGTCGCGGGTCTTGGCCAGCAGGTAGCGGTCGAGAACGTTCGGCGAGTCGGTGCGGCGCTGGGCCGCCCCGAGGTCGCCGGCGTTGGCGTAGAGCGTGAAGAAGTAGTACGTGCTCCACAGCGGGAGGAGAAATTCGCGCACTCCCGCGCGAATGCCTTCCTCGGTGACGACGAGGTTGCCGCCGCGGATCACCGAGCTCGACATCAGGAACCAGCGCATGGCGTCGGCGCCGTCGCGCTCGAACACCTCGCCCACGTCGGGGTAGTTGCGCAGGCTCTTCGACATCTTCTGGCCGTCGTTGCCGAGCACGATGCCGTGGCTGATGACGTTGCTGAACGCGGGGCGGTCGAACAGCGCCGTGGCGAGGATGTGCATCGTGTAGAACCAGCCGCGGGTCTGCCCGATGTACTCGACGATGAAGTCGGCCGGGTTGTGCGAGTCGAACCAGTCGGCGTTCTCGAACGGGTAATGCACCTGCGCGAACGGCATCGAGCCCGAGTCGAACCAGACGTCGAAGACGTCCTCGATGCGCCGCATCGTCGAGCGGCCGGTCGGGTCGTCGGGGTTCGGGCGGGTGAGGCCGTCGATGAACGGCCGGTGCAGGTCGACCTCGCCGGTGGCGTTGCGCGGCAGCGTGCCGAAGTCGGCCTCGAGCTCGGCGAGCGAGCCGTAGACGTCGACGCGCGGGTAGGTCGGGTCGTCGCTCTTCCACACCGGGATCGGGCTGCCCCAGTAGCGGTTGCGGCTGATCGACCAGTCGCGGGCGCCCTCGAGCCACTTGCCGAACTGGCCGTGCTTGACGTTCTCGGGCACCCAGGTGATCTGCTCGTTGAGCTCGAGCATGCGGTCGCGGATCTGCGTGACGCGCACGAACCAGCTCGACACCGCCTTGTAGATGAGCGGGTTGCGGCAGCGCCAGCAGTGCGGGTAGCTGTGCTCGTAGCTGCGCACCTGGAACAGGCGGCCGGCCTCGCGCAGCATCTGCGTCAGCGGCTTGTTGGCCTCGAACACCTGCAGGCCGGACACCGGCTCGACCGCGGGCAGGAAGCGTCCGCCGTCGTCCACCGAGATGACGATCGGGATGCCCGCCGCGGCGCACGCGAGCTGGTCGTCCTCGCCGTACGCGGGCGCCTGGTGCACGATGCCCGTGCCCTCGCCCGTGGCGACGTACTCGGCGACGAGGATCTGGAAGGCCTCGGGCCCGTAGGCCTCGGCGTACCAGCCCCACAGGCGCTCGTAGCGCACGCCCTTCAGCTCGGCACCGGTGAGGGTGCGGGTGACGGCGGCGCGGGCCGCGGCGGCGTCGGCGTAGCCGAGCTCCTTGGCGTAGGCCGCGATCGTGTCGGCGGCGAGCAGGAAGGTGCGAGCATCCGCCGCCGCACCGTCACTCGCGCCCTGGGGAACGACCGCGTACGCGATCTCGGGGCCGACGGCGAGCGCCGCGTTGGTCGGGAGGGTCCAGGGCGTCGTCGTCCAGGCGAGCGCCTCGACGCCGGCGAGCCCCAGCGCCTCGGCCGTCTCACCGACGAGCGGGAAGGTCACCGTGACCGACTGGTCCTGCCGCAGCTTGTAGACGTCGTCGTCCATGCGCAGCTCGTGGTTCGACAGCGGGGTCTCGTCGCGCCAGCAGTACGGCAGCACGCGGTAGCCCTCGTAGGCGAGGCCCTTGTCGTGGAGGGTCTTGAAGGCCCACAGCACGCTCTCCATGAAGGTGATGTCGAGCGTCTTGTAGTCGTTCTCGAAGTCGACCCAGCGGGCCTGGCGGGTGACGTAGTCCTCCCACTCCTTCGTGTAGACGAGCACGCTCTCGCGGGCCTTCGCGTTGAAGGCCTCGATGCCCATCTGCTCGATCTCGGCCTTCTCGGTGATGCCGAGCTGCTTCATCGCCTCGAGCTCGGCCGGCAGGCCGTGGGTGTCCCAGCCGAAGCGGCGATGGACCTGCTTGCCGCGCATGGTCTGGAACCGCGGGAAGACGTCCTTCGCGTAGCCGGTGAGCAGGTGCCCGTAGTGCGGCAGGCCGTTGGCGAACGGCGGGCCGTCGTAGAACACCCACTCCTCGCAGCCCTCGCGCTGGCTGACCGAGCGGCGGAAGGTGTCGTGCGCGGCCCAGTAGCCGAGCACCTCGTGCTCGAGCTCGGGAAAGCGCGGCGAGGCGACGACGCCCTGGTCGTCGCGGTGCAGGGGGTAGGTCATGAGGGGCTCCGGGGGTCGCTGCTGCGTCTCACCGCGAGGACGACGGCGCTCGTTGCGCTGCCGCGGTACCACCCCGCTTGCCCAGCACCCCGGCCATGCCTCTGGCCGACGGATGCTGCGCCTCTCTCCCTGCGGCTGTGACGGGCCTGCCCCGCTCGGGTCTAGTTGCCCGGCCCGAGGGCCGCGCGTTCTTCCGAGGACTCCCCGGTGATGGCCGGATCACTGTCGATGCCTCCATGCTAGCCGCACGCGGGCTGGGCCCGCGCCGGGAATACGCGGGCACGGGAGTACGCTGTGGTGCTTGTGACCAACACCGATCGTGGCAAAGCGCCAACCACGTCCGGGGCCGTCACGGAGACCTCTGTCGCCGTGAGCCCCTCCGACCCCCGCATCGCTCGACGCGCGCGGTGGGCCTCCCTCGTCGGGACCTCCCTGGAGTCGTACGACTTCTACCTGTTCGCCTACTTCTCGGCCTTCTTCGCCGGGCCGCTCTTCTTCGAGCCGCTCGGGGCGGTCGGCGCGAACCTGGCCGCGCTGGCGACCATCGGCGTCGCCTTCGTGATCCGCCCGCTGGGCGCGATCATCTTCGGCCACCTGGGTGACCGCATCGGCCGCCGCACGACGCTCATCGTGACGATCACCATGATGGGCGTCGCGACGGGTCTCATCGGCGTGCTGCCGACTTACGAGCAGGCGGGCTGGATCGGAGCGATCCTGCTGGTGCTGCTGCGCGTGCTGCAGGGCGTCTCGCTCGGCGGCGAATGGGGCGGCGCGGTGCTCATCGCGACCGAGCACGAGAGCCGCGCCAAGCGCGCCTTCGCCGCGGCGATGCCCCAGCTCGGCTCGCCGATCGGCTCGATCCTCTCGGCCGTCGCCTTCCTGTGGCTGACGCTCTCGCTCACGAGCGAGGAGATCGCCGAGTGGGCCTGGCGCATCCCGTTCCTCACGGCGATTCCGCTGCTCGCCATCTCGCTCTACCTGCGGCTGGCGATCACCGAGACGCCGGTGTTCACGGCGGTGAAGGATGCGGGGCGCGCGCCGCGCATCCCGCTGGCCGCCCTGCTGCGCGCCCAGCCGGTGACGATCGTCGTCGCCGTGGGCGTGGCCCTGCTCGGCATCGGCTCGTACTCGCTGATGAACACGTACACGATCAACTACGGCGCGGCGGTGCTCGGCTACGACTACTACCAGCTGCTGATCGCGACGACGATCGGCGGCCTGCTGCAGCTCGTGACGATCCCGCTGTTCGGCGCGTGGGCGACCCGCATCGGCTCCGGCATGGTCGTGGCGATCGGGGCGCTCGGCACCCTGCTGGTGTCGTTCCCGCTCTACTACTTCCTGCAGGAGGCCTCGTTCGCCTTCCTGGTCGGCATGATGATCATCGGCGGCATCCTCCCGACGATGAGCTGGGCGGCCCTCGGCGGCATCTTCACCGAGCTGTTCGACGAGCGCTACCGCTACTCGGCGCTCGGCTTCGCCTATGCCCTCGCGGCCGTCGTGGCGGGCTTCGTGCCCGCGCTGACCGGCGCGCTCGGGGCGGCGACGGCGAACGCCTGGTGGCACCCAGCGATCGTGCTCGCGGGCATGTCGCTCATCTCCTTCGTCGCGTCGCTCGTCGCGATCCGCATCCGGGTCGACCGCGATGACGCGCCGGATCTCGCCAGCGCGGAGAGCCAGGTCTAGTAGGTCATGAGTGCTTCGGAGGGCCGGGCCGGGAGTGCGACGACGTCGTGACCAGCGAGCCCGGCCCGCCGAAGACACGGCATCACTCGTGGGGCCGGCTCGTTGTCGTGGCCGAGAAGAGAAACCTTCGGGCGATTTGCCCATGCCCATTGGGCTTGGGCCGAGAGTTCCCGATCACGTGTCCTGCGTGGGTGTCTAAAGGAGCAGCCCCAGGTAGTCCGCAGACATCTGAGGCACAAAACGCCTCATTGGCTCGGAACGAATCCGAGCGAATTACCCGCATTGCTCAGCTCTAGGCCATCGCGATTGCGCGCCTACTCATTGAGATTGCGGTCGCTCACGCTGACGGAACTGGCTCTCCGTTCCGGAAGATAAGCTCACGTCGTGGCCAAGACGAGTCAATCATTCATGCTGTCCCTCGTGGCACCGACGCTGTTGGCGGAACTCTCCCGCGTCCTGAGCGGGAGAGCAGCTGAGCGACTCCATTTGGAGCTGGAAGCCCTGGAACAGGAAATCGCAGACTCTTCAGTGCCTGGCGGGAGCGAAGAGCAGCAGGAGTATCTCGATCGTCTGAAGGAGGAGATCGCTTCTCCCTTCGGTGGCGTCGACGTCCGCCTCGATTCGTATGGCAAGGCGGGTCGCAGCGTAAGTATGGATGAATTCTCGGATCTGCCCGGAGCGTTGATGCTAGATCGCTCCCCCGAGGGTCTTGCGCAATGGGTTCTTGACAATGGCTTTGATCACTATCAGCTTTCGCTCAACACGAGGGTCGAGGCCGGAGAGTCAAGCCTTTCGGTCAGCGTCCAACTGTACGGGTATATGGGCGGCGCAAGCCTCTCCGTGGAGGTAGAGGACTGGAACGGCACACAAGACTCGTCCCCCTTGGTCAATGCTGTAATGGACGAAATTGAGAGCGTAGTCGCCCCTTTCGCGGCCGTCGAAGAAAATGCCGAGTTTCCGGTTTTCCTCGGGCACGGTCACGGCTCTGACTGGAAGTTGTTGAAGGACGCATTGGAAGACGCAGGATATCCAGTGCTGGCGTTCGAGTCGGTTCCCAGAGCGGGCGACGTCAACATCAACGTCGTTGAGGCAAGCATTCGCGCAGCGCGGGCAGCCGTACTTCACCTGACACCAGACGATGAGTTGACTAGTGGGCACAAGGTCGGCAGGCAAAACGTCATTCACGAAGTCGGATTCGCGCAGGGCGCCCTGGGGGTTCGTCAGGTGGTCATCGTCCAGCAAGAGGGTGCCCTTTTGCCGTCGAACCTTGACGGGGTGAGCGTCATCCGTTATGTGCCCAATAGCCTGTATGACAAGCTGCGCGAGCTCGTGGAAACGATGAAGACGATTCAATCTCGAGTAGTCTCTGGCGAGACAGTTTGGCCAGAGCGCTACTGACCGTTGCTCAGCGGTACCCAAGTTTGGCAATAGATGCCCGAGCCCGCTCTACCTGCTGACTAGCGCCCATGGCACGGTTCCCATGATCGTCCTCGTGGGGCTGTCGAAGTTCAGCCGTCATTCCCGGAGACCGCGGCGTAGACCGCTCTAGCCGGGGGTGCGGCCTCGGGCCTAGGCTGTGCGCCGTGGAGCCCGAGACCGCCCCCCTGCCGAGCAGCAGCCCCTCCGCCGAGCCCGGCGAGGGCGCGACGCCGGAAGAGAAGCAAAAGCGCGGCCTGCTGATCGCCCTCATCGCGGTGGCCGGCGCGATCCTCATCGCGCTCATCGTGCTCATCGTCGTTCTGGTAGGCGGGCGCGGCGACACCACCGCCGCCCCGCTGCCCGAGCCGACGACGAGCGAGACGACGTCGCCCGAGCCGACCGAGTCGGAGACGCCGGTGCCGAGCGAGGAGCCCTCGGAGGAGCCCGCCGCCTCGCCGAGCGCGACGGCCGCTCCGCCTCCCCCGCCGCAGAGCCCGAGCTTCGCGACCTTCAGCGGGCCGAACCGCGCCACCTGCCCCGATACGTCCAGCTCGGTGGCGATCACCTGGAGCTGGAGCAGCACGAACGCGGTCAACGCCTGGTTTGGCATCGGCACGAACAACGCCAAGGCCGAGCCCTTCGAGTCGGTGCCGACGACGGCCACCTACACGTTCAACTACCAGTGCTCCGAGGCGAGCCAGCGCTACACCGTGACCCTCGAGGATGCGGCGGGCCGGCTGACGCACAAGACGGTCGAGATCGTCCGCCAGTAGCGCGGCGGTTCGTCGGCGCTACGACCGGGTGTACACGTACTGCGTGAAGCCGTACGGGCCAGCCCCCTGCGCGGAGACGGCACGAGCGCGCACCTCGTAGGTCGTCGACGGGGTCAGCCCGTCGATGGTGATCATGTCGTCGGGCTCGAGCGCCGTGAGCGTGAGCGTCGTCCACTGCGACCCCCCGTAGGGCCGGTAGTCGATCTCGTACGACGTGATCGGGTAATCGGGGTCGGGGGTCACCCGCACCAGGTTCGTGACACTGGTCGACGTGCGTGTTCCCGTCGACGTGACGATCGCAGAACCCGGCACGCCGCTGAGCGTGGATGTGCGCACGACAGGCGAGCTCGGTCCAGCACCGTAGGCGCTGACCGCGTGCGCCGAGAACTCGTAGGCAGTGAGTCGAGAGAGACCGGTGACCGTCACCCACGGCGAGGGCGACACCCCGTCGTCGAACACGCGCCACGTCGTGGATCCCACGGGGCGGTAGCGCACGACGTAGTCGAGAATCGGGCTGCCGTTCTCCCACGGGTTCTGCGACTTCACGACCACGCGGTGGGCGCTCGGCTCGAGCTCGATCGAGGGCACCGCCGATGGCACTCCGGTCAGGGTCGCAGCCGTCAATCGCGTCGATGGCCCTCGTCCGTAGATGGTTGAGGCGTAGACCGCCAACTCGTAGCTCGTACCGCGCGTCAACCCCGGCAGGTTCGCAGTGGTCGTGCCGACGTACTCGAGCGCGGCCTCTCGCCACGTCGTCGTGCCGGCCCTTCTCATCAGCACCGTGTAGCCGGTGATCGGGTAGTCCGGCCACGACGCTCCGGGTGCTGCCCACTGCAGGGTCAGCGAGTCGACGGCGGTGGTGGTGCTGCTGAAGAAGCGCGGTGCCCCTGGCAAGCCGTTGTCGACCGTCAACCGCGTGGTCGATGACGCTCCCGAGCCGTAGATGGACTTCGCCCAGACCTTCACCTCGTAGGTCACGCCCCGCTTGAGACCCGTGATCTCCGTCTGAGTCAGGGTTCCTGAGACGCCGTCAGCGTGGGTTCGCCACGTGGTGTACCCGAGCTGCCGGTACTGCACGACGTAGTCGGTCACCGGGGAACCGAGCGCGTACGCGTAATCCCATCCGACGTACAGGTGATCGACACCGTAGGTTGACCCGCCGAGATACCGCACGCGACTGGGGATGCCGTTGAAGGTCGAGCCCGACGAGGTGACGGAAGGCCCGCGACCGAAGGCGGTTACGGCCTGGATGGAGAAGGAGTACGACCGGGATCGGGTCAACCCTGTCACGAGCACCGACGGGCGGTCGCTCACGCCGTCGGCGAAGGTCTTCCACGTGGTGGTACCGATGAGCCGGTACCGCACGACGTAGTCGATGACCGGTCCGCCGCCGTTCGTGGTCGCCGGCGGATCCCAGCCGAGCTCGATGGCCGTCAGCCGAGACAGTGCGAACGGTCTGATGACGCCCGAGGGCAGACCGGTGAGGGTCTTCACCAGCACGGCTCCCGAGAACGTTCCGCGGCCCGACTCGGTGACCGCCGCGACTTTCACGTAGTACGAGGATCCGCGCTTGAGCCCGGTGATCGTGGCCGCCGGGTCAGCGGAGACCCCGTCGACGGCCGTCGTGTAGGTGCTCGACGTCGTCAGGCGGTACTGCACGACGTAGTCGCTCACCGTGCCGCCGGGCGCCGTCGGTGCGGCCCACGCCAGCTGCACCCGGCCGACGCCGGCCGTCGCCGTCACCGCGGTCGGAGCCGTCGAGGCCCCGGTCACGACCGCCGTCGGTGCGGCGGCCGTCGCCGCGGCGGGCACCCCTGACACCACGGTCACGAGAGCGAGACCGAGGGTCAGGAGTGCGCGCACGACGAGGCTTAGAAGGGCGCGATCGCGGTGCGGCCGGTGAAGATCGCGCTGAACGGACTGGTTCCGCCCGCGCTGGTCGCCGTGGCGCGCACCTCGTAGTCGGTGTTCTGACTCAGACCGGTGATGATCATCGTGTCGCCCGGGCCCGTCAGGCTCTGGGGCGCCACGATCCACGGCTGGTCGTTCGCCTCAGTCTTGAGACGGTACTCCACCCGGTAGCTGGTGATGGGGTAGGCCGGGTCGGCGGTCGCGTTCACGAAGACCTCGAGGTTGCTCGCGCCTCGCTCGTCCTCGGTGATCACCGGAGCGGTCGGCGCGCCCGACAGCGTCATGACGCGCAGCGTCGTGCTCGAGCCCGCCAGGGTGGTCGTGCCGGCCAGCGTGCGCGCGTAGACGTTCACGTCGTATGACTTCGAACGGGTGAGGCCCGTGATGGTCGCGGTCGTGCCGGTGCTCACGCCGTCGGCGAACGTCAGCCAGGTGGTCGTGCCGGCGAGGCGGTAGCGCACCACGTAGTCGGTGATTGTGCCGCCGTTGGTGGTCGCGGGGGCCGTCCAGCTGAGCGAGATCGTCTTCGCGGTGCGAGCGGATGCGGCCAGCCCCGTCGGCGCCGAGGCCACCCCCGTGAGGGTCGACCTCTTGACCGTGGTCGACGTGCCCGTGCCGTAGATCGTCTTCGCCGAGACCCGGAACTCGTACGAGGTCGCTCGCTTCAGGGTCGAGAACGTGAAGCCCGTGGTGGCGCTCACCCCGTCGGTGACGGTGGTCCACGTCGTGGTGCCCGTGCGGCGGTAGCTGATCACGTAGTCGGTGACCGAGCCGCCGTCATTCGTGGTCGCCGGAGCCGACCAGGCGAGCTCCATGCCCGTGAGCGTCGGCGTGGTGGTCAGACCGACGACCGCCGACGGCAGCCCGGTGAGGGTCGACTTCTTGAGCGTCGCCGCCGTACCCGTGCCGTAGGTCGTCTTCGCCGCGACGGAGAACTCGTACGAGATCCCGCGCGACAGGTTCGGCACCGTGATGCTCGAGGCATCCGAGGCGGTCGTCGCGACCGTCGTCCAGGTGGTCGTTCCGCTGCGCCGCACCTTGACGACGTAGGCGGTCACGTCCCCGCCGCCGTTGGTGGTGTCGGGCAGCCCCCACACGAGTTCCATGCTCGTGCGGCTGGCGGTGGCCGTCAGGGTTGCGGGGCGCGTGGGCAGGCCCGAGAGCGTCGACTTCTTGATGGTGGCCGACGAGCTGGTGCCGAAGGCGGTGCGCGCCTGCACGGCGAACTCGTAGCTGCGGCTGCCGGAGAGCCCGGTGACCGTCGCCGTCGTGCTCGTGCTCACGCCGTCGGTGAACGTCTTCCACGTCGTGGTGCCGGTCACCCGGTACCGCACGATGTAGTCGGTCACCGTGCCGCCGTTGAGCGTCGACGGCGCGCTCCAGTCGAGCTGGATGCTGCGGGGCGCGGCCGTGGCGGTGAGCCCGGTCGGCGCCGTCGTGACGCCGGTGAGGGTCTTCACGAGCACGGCGGGCGTGTAGGTGCTGAGGCCGTACTCGTCCTTGGCCGCGACCCGCACGTAGTACGAGGCGCCGCGGGAGAGCCCGGTGATCTCGGTGTCGAAGTAGGTCGCCCCGACGCCGTCATTGAACGTGAGGTACGTCGTCGAGCTGATCGACCGGTACTGGATCACGTAGTCGATGATCGTGCCGCCGGTCTGCGCCGGCGGCGACCACTCGACGCCGATGCGACCCGGCAGGGGCGTGAGGTTGAACCCCGTGGGCGCGCCCAGCGGGGGCCGAGTGACGACCGCCGTCGGCGTCGACGTCTTCGCCAGGCTCGAGAAACCCTGCACGTTGCCGGTCACCGTGAACGTGATCGTCTTGCCGACGTCGGCCGGGGTCAGCGTGTACTCGAGGCCGGTGGCCCCCGGAATCGCCGTACCCGAGCGCTTCCACTGGTACGTGAGCGGCGGGTCGACATCGGGCTCCGGCGCGGTCTGCAGCCACGAGCCGACGGTCGCCGTCAGCGTCGACGTGCCCACGGGCGAGCCCGTGATGGTCGGGTTCTGGGTCTCGAGGAGGGGCTGGAGCTGGGCCGCGAAAAGAATGATCTCGGGGTCGTTCAGCAAGACGCCGTTCGCGCAGGGGGCGATCCATGGACTCTCAGCACAAATGGCCTCGAAGTAATCGTTGAGGCCGGTGTAGAACGGGCTCGCCTCGCCAAGGATCTTCGCCGCGACTTGCGCCGGGGTGAGCTCGGGCCAGTGACTCAGGATGCGGGCGGCAACGCCTGCCACGTGCGGGGCGGCCATCGACGTCCCACTGAGAATCTTCGAGTCGGTGTTGCTGTCTTTGTCCGCCGACTTCACCTCGCTGCCAGGAGCGTAGATGTCGCTGCACGACCCGAAGTTCGAGTACGAGGCATCGATGTTGTTCTTGGTCGCGGCATTAACGGTGATCGCGTTCGTGGCGCTAGAAGGGCTGTAGTAGCAGCTGGGCTCCGAATCATTGCCCGCCGCGACGACGACCGTGATCCCGTCGTTGATCGCGTCCTGGACCGTGTTGTTCAGGGTCACGTCGTAGGGGCCGCCAAGGCTCATGTTGATGACGGCAGGCTCGCCCACCTGGTGGTCGGCGATGATCCAATTGAGCGCCTGAACGAGTCCGACGGTGTCCCCCGAGCCATCGCAACCGAAGACGCGCACCGGAACCAGGGTCACCTTCTTCGCAACACCGTAGGTCGTGCCGCCGACCGTGCCGGCAACGTGGGTTCCGTGGCCGTTGCAGTCGCCCGTCGTCGCGAACCCCGGCAGCTTGAAGCCGGGCGCGAGGCGCCCGGTGAACTCGACGTGCGTGGGGCGGATGCCCGTGTCGACGATGTACGCCGTCACGCCCTCGCCGGTCGTGTCATAGGTGTAGCGGTAGTCCAGCGAGCTCGGCACCTGGTCGATGCGGCCGAGACCCCAGGTGGTCGAAGTCTGGGTCTTCGTAAACGAGTACGGAGGCTCGAAGGCGTCCGTCGTCTCGACGACCTCGCCGACGCGGTAGACGTAGTTCGGCTGCACATCCACCACGAGCGGTGACGCCTCCAACTGCGCGGCCGCCTCGAGCGCCTGCTCGGCGGTGAGGGTCTCGTCGAACTCGACGGTGCGCAGCCCGCGCCCGAGGTTCTCGCCGGGGGTCAGCTCCACGGCGACTCGTGCGGCCCCCGTCACCTCGCCGGCCTGCGTGGGTGCGACGCCCGGCGCGTAGCGCACGATGAGGCCCACGGCCTCGCCCGCGGGGCGCTCACCCTGGGCATCGAGCAGAGCCTGCAACTTGGGCGGCACCGGCGGAGCATCCGGAGCGGCGACCGCCGCCAGCGGCGCAGACGAGAGTGCCACGGCGACGCCGAGCAGCAGGGGAAGAGAGGTGCTGCGTCGCCGCATCGGTACGTCCTTCAGATCAGGTATTGAGTGCTACTCCGGTCAGGCTATGGCAGAAGCAGCCGCACGGATAGCCCCCACACCCGAACGGGGGCCAGACCCCCGCGAAGGCCGCAGGAGCGCCCAGTACGATGGTGACACCTTCCACACTCAGGCACCCGTTGACACGGTGCCGCACATACCGAAGCGAGACCCCGCCATGAGCAACGCCAGCCTGCCCGACAAGCCCGCCCTCGAGGGTCTCGAAGCCAAGTGGGGCCCCGTCTGGGAGGAGCAGGGCACGTACCGCTTCGACCGCCAGGCGGCCGTGGATGCGGGCCCCGACTCGGTCTACGCGATCGACACTCCCCCGCCCACCGCCTCGGGCTCGCTGCACATCGGCCACGTCTTCAGCTACACGCACATGGACCTCGCCGCGCGGTTCCAGCGCATGCGCGGCAAGAACCTCTTCTACCCGATGGGCTGGGACGACAACGGCCTGCCCACCGAGCGCCGCGTGCAGAACTACTACGGCGTGCGCTGCGACCCGGCGCTGCCCTACGACCCCGACTTCACCCCGCCGTTCGAGGGTGGCGACAACGCCAGCGGCAAGGCCGCCGACCAGGTGCCGATCAGCCGCCGCAACTTCATCGAGCTGTGCGAGCGGCTGACCGTCGAGGACGAGAAGCAGTTCGAGGACCTGTGGCGCACGCTCGGCCTCAGCGTCGACTGGAGCCAGACCTACCGCACCATCGGCGACGAGGCGCAGCGGGTCGCCCAGCGGGCCTTCCTGCGCAACCTCGCACGCGGCGAGGCCTACCGCGCCGATGCCCCCACGCTCTGGGACGTCACCTTCCGCACCGCGGTCGCCCAGGCCGAGCTGGAGGACAAGGAGATGCCCGGCGCCTTCCACCGGGTCAGCTTCCACGCGCCCGACGGCGGCACGGTCGAGATCGAGACCACGCGCCCCGAGCTGATCCCCGCCTGCGTGGCGCTGGTGGCGCATCCCGATGACCCCCGCTACCAGCCGCTGTTCGGCACCACCGTGCGTACCCCGCTGTTCGGCGTCGAGGTTCCGGTGGTGGCCCACCACCTGGCGCAGCAGGACAAGGGCTCGGGCATCGCCATGGTCTGCACCTTCGGCGACGTCACGGACGTGGTGTGGTGGCGCGAGCTCGACCTGCCGATGCGCCCCATCCTCGGCAAGGACGGCCGCATCCTCGCCGAGGCCCCGCAGGGCATCGAGGGCGCCGCGGCCGAAGTGTACGCCGAGCTGGCCGGCAAGACCGTGTTCAGCGCGAAGGCCCGCATCGTCGAGCTGCTGCGCGAGTCGGGCGACCTGATCGGCGAGCCCCGTGCGATCACGCATCCGGTGAAGTTCTTCGAGAAGGGCGACAAGCCGCTCGAGATCGTCACCACCCGCCAGTGGTACATCGCCAACGGCGCCCGCGACGAGGCGCTCAACGCGCGCCTGCTCGAGCGCGGCCGCGAGGTGGAGTTCCACCCCGACTTCATGCGCGTGCGCTACGAGAACTGGGTCGGCGGCCTCTCGGGCGACTGGCTGATCTCGCGGCAGCGCTTCTTCGGCGTGCCGATTCCCGTCTGGTACCGCCTCGACGAGAACGGCGAGCCCACCGGCGACCCGATCGTGCCGTCGGAGGACCAGCTGCCGGTCGACCCGGCCTCGATGCCCGCCCCCGGCTTCGACGAGGCCCAGCGCGGTCAGCCGAACGGCTTCGTCGGCGAGGTCGACATCATGGACACCTGGGCGACCTCGTCGCTGACCCCGCAGATCGCCGGCAAGTGGGAGGACGACCCCGAGCTCTTCGGCCTGGTCTTCCCCTACGACCTGCGCAGCCAGGGGCAGGACATCATCCGCACCTGGCTGTTCTCGACCGTGCTGCGCGCCGAGCTCGAGCACGGCACCGTGCCGTGGAAGCACGCCGGCATCTCGGGCTTCATCGTCGACCCCGACCGCAAGAAGATGTCGAAGTCGAAGGGCAACGTCGTCACCCCTGCCGCGATGCTCGACGAGCACGGCAGCGACGCGGTGCGCTACTGGGCGGCCAGCTCGCGCCTCGGCACCGACGCGGCGTTCGACCCGCAGAACCCGAAACAGATGAAGATCGGCCGCCGCCTCGCCATCAAGGTGCTCAACGCCGCCAAGTTCGTCTACAGCTTCGAGGCCCCGGCCGGGGCCGCCTCGGGCGCGGATGCGGTGACCGAGCCCCTCGACATCGACATGCTCGCCAGCCTCGGCGAGGTCGTGCGCGTGGCCACGCGCGCGTACGAGGAGTACGACCACGCCCGCGCGCTCGAGGCCACCGAGCAGTTCTTCTGGACCTTCACCGACGACTACCTCGAGCTGGTGAAGGAGCGCGCCTACGGCTCGCAGGGCGCCGAGGGCCAGGCGAGCGCGGTCGCCGCGCTGCAGCTGGCGATCGACGTGTTCGTGCGCCTGCTCGCGCCCGTGCTGCCGTTCGCGTGCGAGGAGGTCTGGAGCTGGACGCACGGCGCTGCTTCCGGTGCCGCCTCCTCGGTGCACCGGGCCCCGTGGCCGACGGTTGCCGAGCTCGGTGACGTGCTCGGTACCCCCGCGCAGCCCGGCGGCCTGCTGCCGCTCGTGTCGGAGGCCCTCATCGGGATCCGCCGCGCGAAGACCGACGCGAAGGCCTCGCAGAAGACCCCCGTCACCCGCGCCGTCATCGCCGGACCCGCGCTGCTCGAGCACGCGGGCGCCGACCTGGCCGCGGTCGGGCGCATCGCCTCGCTCTCGTTCACGCCGGCCGACGAGGTCGCCGTCGTCGAGATCGAGCTCGGCGAGCTGCCCGAGGCCTAAGGGCCGTCGGGCGCGCGGGTCGGGCAGACTGACGGCATGAGCTCCGCATCCGTTGCCGGCGTCGTCGTGCGCCCGGTCGAGCCGCGCGATCACGAACGCTGGCGCGCACTGTTCACCGCCTACGGCGTGTTCTACGAGACCGCGTTCGACGACGCCGTGCTCGACGGCGTCTGGGCGTGGCTGATGGATGCGGAGCACCCGATGGTCTGCCTCGTCGCCGAGCACGACGGCGCGGTCGTCGGCTTCGCGCACCTGCGCGAGCAGCCCGACACCTTCACGGCCGGCCCCGGCTGGTACCTCGACGACCTGTACACCGAGCCCGCCGTGCGCGGCTCGGGTGCGGGCACCGCCCTGCTCGAGGCGATCGCCGAGCACGCGCGGGCGCACGGCGGCGGCACGATCCGCTGGATCACCGCCGCCGACAACGCGCGCGCGCAGGGCGTCTACGACCGGCTGGCGACCCGCACGACGTGGGTCACCTACGAGCGGGAGGTCTGAGCATGCAGCTGGGTACGCGCTGGAGCGTCGGCGGCGAGCCGCCGGCACGGTTGAGCCCGGAGGTGCGGGCGGCGGTGCGCGCCGTGGAGGGCGAGCTGCTCGGCCGCGACACCACGATGTGGCGCTGGACCCTCACATGGTTGGAGGGGCGGCCCGTGGTCGAGCTCGACGACGGCACGGTCATCCGCGTCGCGCACGACGGCACGGTCGTGACCGAGAACGGCGACACCCCGCGCTGAGCGACGGGAGGCGCGGGGCGTAGCTCCCGCCCGGTGCGGATGCTCGGATCATCCGTGGTGCACCGGTGCATTGCGTCGCTGAACGCGGGGTGTCGGGCTTCATCAGAGTGCGCCGGCGGCGCGCTCTGTGGGGAATCTATTGGGCGATTCCATAACGGCGGCTGGAAGCCTGCTGAGCAATCGCCTGCTCGGTGGCCAGCCGCAGCGCCTGCTGCTCGTGGGTGAGCGAGGCGCGGCTCGCGGCGCGCGCCGGGCGCTGGTGGGCCCAGCGCACGAGCGCGAGGCCGGCGGTAAGTGCCAGGCGGCCCAGTCGCGTTTCGCGGGGGGCGGAGCAGGGCACGGTGCGCGTGATCGTGGTCATGATCAGCCCTCTTTCTGGTCGGAAGTGGTGGTGGCGGTGGTGGTGCTCTCGGCAGGGATCTCGACGCCGTCGAGCACGGGGTAGGCGTAGTACTGAACGTGGACGGGCCGCGAGCCGGGCACGCGCTGGCCGCGGTGCTCGCGGGCGAACCCGATGATGAGGTCGACGATCTGGTGGTTGAGCTCGTCGAGTTGCGCAGCGGTGACGTGCATGCTCGCCGACTGCAGCGCGAGGGCGTCGCGCCACTCGGTGCTGAGCACCTCGTTGCCGCGCTCGATGACATCGCGCAGGCCGGCCTCGCGGTGGTGCAGCCACTCGCGCATGATCACGCGGGATGCGGCGCGCCCGGCCTCGGTGGCGTCGAGCTCGGCGCTGCCGAGGTGGATCGGCCCGGGAACGCGCTCCCACCACCGCTCGCGGCCGGTGCCGCGGTCGGCCACCTCGCGCACATAGCCGTGCTTCTCGAGCTGACGGAGGTGGTAGCTGGTGGCACCGCTCGACTCGCCGAGCCGCTCGGCAAGGCTGCTGGCGGTCTGCTCGCCGTAGGTCGACAGCGCCTCGATGATCTGCACGCGCAGCGGGTGCGCGAGCGCCTTGAGGCCGTCGAGGTCGGCGGCGCGACCCTCGAGCTCGTCCTGGTGGTGTCCCATGACGACCACGATAGCAATGCAAAGACTTCTTTGCAAGTACTTCTTTGCAATGCTTGTTTTGCAATGACTCGTTTGCAATGGGTTCTTTGCATGCCGGGCGCTAGGGTCGAAGCATGTCGAACCCGTTCCTCGCGCCGAGCACCCTCCCGTACCAGCTGCCCCCCTTCGCGGAGATCCGCGACGAGCACTACGCGCCCGCCATCGAGCAGGGCATGGCCGAGCAGCTCGCCGAGATTCAGAACATCACCCGGCGCCGCGACATGCCGACCTTCGAGAACACGATGGTGCCGCTCGAGCAGAGCGGCCAGCTGCTCACCCGCGTGCTGCGGGTGTTCTACAACAAGGCCTCGGCCGACTCCACCGACGCCACGAACGCGCTCGAGGCCGAGCTCGCCCCGAAGCTCGCCGCGCACACCGACGCGATCCGCCTCGACAGCGCCCTGTACTGGCGCATCGCCCAGCTGCACGAGCAGCGCGAGTCGTTGCCCGTGACCCCCGAGCAGCGCTACCTGATCGAGCGGCACTACACCGAGATGACCCTCGCCGGCGCCGGGCTCGACGCCGAGCAGAAGGAGCGCCTCAGCGCGCTCAACGCCCGCATCTCGACCCTCGAGACCGCGTTCGAGAAGAACCTGCTCGCCGACACCAACGAGCTCGCCGTCGTCATCGACGACCCCGCCGAGCTCGACGGGCTCACCCCCGGCGAGATCAGTGCCGCCGCGCAGGCCGCCGCCGACCGGGGGCTCGAGGGCAAGCACCTCGTCACGCTCGTGCTGCCGACCGGCCACCCCTGGCTCGAGAGCCTCACGAACCGCGAGACCCGCGAGCGGATCATGGCCGCCTCGCGCGCCCGCGGCTCGCGCGACGGCGAGCACGACAACCGGCCCGTGCTGCTCGAGATCGCGCGCCTGCGCGCCGAGCGCGCCGAGCTGCTCGGCTTCGCCAACCACGCCGCCTTCGTCACAGCCGACCAGACCGCGCAGAACCCCGAGCGCGTCGCCGCCATGCTCGAGCGCCTCGCCCCCGCCGCCGCGCGCAACGCCGCCGCCGAGCAGGCCAAGCTCGAGGCCCTCGCCGGCCACCCGATCGCCGCCCACGACTGGGCGCACTACAGCGAGAAGGTGCGCAAGGCCGAGTACGACGTCGACCTCGGCGAGCTGCGCCCCTACTTCGAGGCCGAGCGCGTGCTGTGGCGCGGGGTCTTCGCCGCCGCCACCAAGGTGTACGGCGTCACCTTCACCGAGCGGGAGGACCTGCAGGGCTACCACCCGGAGGTGCGGGTCTTCGAGGTGCGCAACGAGGACGGCTCCGAGCTCGGGCTCTACCTGCTCGACCTCTACACCCGCGACAGCAAGCGCGGCGGCGCCTGGATGAACGAGCTGATCGGGCAGAACACGCTGCTGGAGCATCCGACGGTCGTCGTCAACAACCTCAACGTGCCCAAGCCCGCCGCGGGCGAGCCGACCCTGCTCACCTACGACGAGGTCAACACGTTCTTCCACGAGTTCGGCCACGCGCTGCACGGCCTGTTCGCGCACGTCACCTACCCGCGGTTCACCGGCACGAACGTCTACCGCGACTTCGTCGAGTTCCCCAGCCAGGTCAACGAGATGTGGATGCTCTGGCCCGAGATCGTGGGCGACTACGCCGTGCACCACGAGACCGGCGAGCCGATTCCCGCCGAGGTGCTCGATCGCGTTCGGACCGCGCAGCTGTGGGGCGAAGGCTTCGCGACGAGCGAGTACCTCGCCGCGGCGCTGCTCGACCAGGCCTGGCACACGCTCAGCGCTGCCGAGGCCGCTGCCGTGACGGATGTCGCCGCCTTCGAAGCCGCCGCCCTCAAGCGCGTGGGCCTCGACAACCCGGCCGTTCCGACGCGCTACTCGAGCACGTATTTCGCCCACACGTTCTCGGGCGGCTACGACGCCGGCTACTACAGCTACATCTGGAGCGAGGTACTCGACGCCGACACCGTGCAGTGGTTCGAGCAGAACGGCGGCCTCACGCGCACCAACGGCGACCGGTTCCGCGCGTACGTGCTCGGGCTCGGCGGCGCGGGCGATCCGCTCGAGGCGTACCGCGCGTTCCGCGGGCGCGACGCCGAGATCGAGCCGCTGCTACAGCGGCGCGGCCTGGCCGCGTAGCACGCAAGCACCGGGCGGTCAGAACCAGTAACTGAGGTACGGCGCGCGCGGCACCCGCAGCAGCGTGTCGAGCTGCGCCGCCGCGCCCGGCGAGCGCTCGGCGA
>JAIWOM010000204.1 GCA_020216895.1 Microcella sp. | reverse complement strand
CGGGCGGCGCCAACGCCGCGGGGCGGGCCACCGTTGCGACGGTCACGGCTGCAGCGCCCGCATCCGTCGCCGCATCGTCGTCGCTCTCGGGCGCCGAGCGCCGCGCCGCCGAGAAGGAGCTCAGCAGCATCGAGCGCCGCATCGAGAAGCTGACCGCGCAGACGGATGCCCTCCACGTGCGCCTCGCCGAGCACGACATGAGCGACTACGACGGCCTCGCCGCGCTCGACGCCGAGCTCAGGGCCGTGCAGGCCGAGGTCGAGCAGCTGGAGTCGCGCTGGCTCGAGCTGGGCGAGCTGCTCGGCTGAGCGGCGTTACTTCGTCTGCCCCATGAGCAGGTCGATGCGGTACCCGTTCTTGGTCTGCACGACCGTGACGGGGATGCGGGGCTTCGCCCCGCGGCCGTCGAGACGCCGCACGGCCTCGTCGTAGAGGCTCTCGAGCCCGCGCGGCACGAACCCGACCGGGCCGCTCACCCGGCGGCCGGAGAAGATGCGCACCTCGATGGGCGCGTCGACGCGCTCCTGGTCGAGCGTGCGGGCGGGTGTGGCGGTGCTCAGCGACTCCGGGTCTTCGCCGGCGAGCGCGGCCAGCTCGTCCTGGAACGGGTCGCTGTTCGCGAGCCGCATCGTGACCTTGCTGTTCTTCGGCACGAGCACGCCGACGTAGTCGTCGAACGAGCCCGAGCCGCGATCGGTCTTCGGCAGGCTCTCGTCGACGGGGCCCGACTTCCTCCAGAACGCCATGCGTCGATGCTAGCCGCGCGGCCCCGAGCCCGGCCGACCCTACGATTGACGGGTGACGAACCCCCTGGATGCCATCGCCATCGCGGCGGAGGTGTTCGCCTGGCTCACGCTTCCCATCGGCATCGTGCTGCTGTCGATCGGCATCGCCCGCCGCGGCTGGTCGCGGCGCTACGCCACGACCAAGGCCGTCGTCGCCGCGGCGGATGCGCATGAGGTCACGCTGCGCTGGTTCGGCGACGGGGGAGCGGTGCACGAGACCGTCGCGCCACCCACGGCCCGGGCCTCGGCGGTCGGCGATGCCCGCACCGTGTGGGTGCACCCGAGCCGGCCCGACGAGGCCCGGGTCGATGACCCCGCGCACGACGGCCGCATCCTCACCACCCTCGGCTGGATCCTCACCGGCACCGGCACGGTCGCCGTCGTGCTGTCGACGGTGCTGCCGCTGCTGTAGCGGGTCGGGATGCTGCGCCGCGGTCACGGCCGCCCGCGGGAATCCGCCGCCTAGATGTCGGCGGCCTCGTCGTCGAAGTCCGCGCTCAGCGTGCGCAGCAGCCCGGCGAGCCGCTCCTGGTTCGTGCGGCTCAATCGCTGGAGCAGCTCGGCCTCGCCGACCATGAGCTGGTCCATGGCGCGGTCGACGCGCCTGCGACCCTCGTCGGTCATCCGCACCCGGATGCTGCGGCCGTCGTTGGGGTCGGTGCGCCGCTCGACCAGGCCGCGGGTCGCGAGCCGATCGATGCGGTTGGTCATGGTGCCGCTCGACACGAGCGTCTGCTGCAGCAGGGCCTTCGGGCTCAGCTCGTACGGGTCGCCGGCGCGCCGCAACGCCGAGAGCACGTCGAACTCCCACGACTCGAGCTCGCTCGCGGCGAAGGCCTGCTTGCGCGCCAGGTCGAGGTGCCGCGCGAGGCGGCTGACCCGCGACAGCACCTGCAGCGGCTCGACGTCGAGCTCGGGCCGCTCGCGGCGCCACGCCTCGACGATGCGGTCGACTTCGTCGCGGGCGGTCATGCCCCCATTATCCCGCCCGACGGATGCTCACCCGGCGCTCGGGAGCGCCCTGGCCCGCTCTGGCAGACTGGCAGGGCGTGCGCGGCACGCGGTCCGCTTTGGTGTAACGGCAGCACGACGGCCTTTGGAGCCGTGAGGTCCAGGTTCGAATCCTGGAGGCGGAGCGGTTCTGTGGACATTCCCTCTGTCGACCTCGGCGGGCCGGTAGCTTCTGCCGTTCGTGACACTCGGTTGCTAGCATTGCTAGCAGGAGGTGAGGATGGCCACGTTGACGATTCGGAACCTCCCCGAGCCCGTCCGACGCTCGCTCAAGGAGCGCGCTGCGGCGCACAACCGGTCCATGGAAGCAGAGGTGCGCTCCATTCTCGAGAACGCGGTCGCTGCGCCGCCCGACTTCATCGCCCGGTGGATCGCCGCGGCTGCGACCAACCGCGGTGACATCGAGCTTCCTGACCGCACACCGGCGCGACCTGTCGACCTGTCGTGATCGTCGTCGATACCAACGTGCTCTCTGAGCCCCTTCGACCATCGCCGGACGCGCGAGTCGTGCGGTGGCTCACCGAGAACGCCGCCGACCTCGCGCTCACGGCCGTCTCCGTCGCCGAGCTCCGACACGGCGTACACCGTCTCCCCGATGGTGCACGACGCGATGCACTGTCGGTGGCCATCGATGAGCTGGTCGCCGGCGCTGGAGGCCGCATTCTCGCGTTCGACACCCGCGCTGCCGAGATCGCCGGCCGACTGCGCGCCGATCGGGAAGCGGCTGGCCGAGCGGTGAGCGTCGAAGACACGATGATCGCCGCGATCTGCCTCGCCAGCGGTCACTCGCTCGCCACCCGGAACGCGCGCGATTTCGCCGACACGGCTGTGCCTCTTCTCGACCCCTGGCAGTAGCGCGCGACCCGCTCCAACGCGCACGCCGACGGTCGTGCGGCCGCGAACGACCTGCGCCACAATAGGCGCAGCGGTGCAACGTCGCCCGCGCCAAGGAGCCAGTGTGAGCATCCCTATCGCCGTCGCCACCCCCCTCGCCGAGCGCGCGTTCATCTCCGCCCTCGACCTGTTCAAGGTCGGTATCGGGCCGTCGAGCTCGCACACCGTCGGGCCGCTGCGCGCCGCCCGCGCCTTCGTCGACGGTCTCGTCGCGGACGGCCTGCTCGAGCGGGTCGCGAGCGTCGAGTGCATCCTCTTCGGTTCGCTCGGCTCGACCGGGGTCGGCCACGGAACACCCGGCGCCGTGCTCGCGGGCTTCGCGGGCTGCGCGGTCGAGACCGTCACGCGCGACGACGTCGAGCGGGTCACCGCCGAGGCCGAATCCGGGATGCTCCGCCTCGCCGGCCGCCACCCCATCACGCTGCGCACCGCACCCTCGTCGCCGCTCGGGCAGGTGCGCGCCACCGGCACCGTCATCCCCGCCCCGGTTGAGGGCTCGTGGCTGATCTTCGCCCCGCGCGAGGTCAAGCCGCGCCACCCCAACGCCCTGACCCTCTCGGCGCGCGATGCCGGCGGCGCGCTGCTCGCCGAGTCGACCTACTACTCGGTCGGCGGCGGATTCGTCGAGCGCGAGGGCGACATCGGCGGCCCGGCGGCGGGTGCCGCACCGGTGCCCTACTCCTTCGGTACCGCCGCCGAGCTGCTGCGGCTGTGCCGCGCGAACGGGCTCAGCATCGCGGCGCTCGCCCGCGCCAACGAGGAGGCGGTGCGCGGTGAGGCCG
>JAIWOM010000203.1 GCA_020216895.1 Microcella sp. | reverse complement strand
CAGCACGGCCGCGACCCGTCGGGCGCCGGCCATCGTCGTCGGCGATCAGGGCACCGGCAAGCGCCGGCTCGCCCTGGCCATCGCGGGGGAGTGGTCGGACGACATCGTCGAGCTCGACTGCCGCGCGGTGGTCGACCCGGTCGACGCCGTCGCGTCGATCGACGCCGCTTTCGAGCGCGGCTCGGCGGTCGTGCTGCACCGCCTCGACCGAGCCGCCGACGCGTTCCGCCGCGACCTCGCCGACCTGCTGGCCCTGCTCGAGCATCCGCCACTCGCGGTCACCGCGGGCATCGTCGCTGACGACCTGCTCCCGGTGCTCGGGGCCCTGCGCGGCGTCGAAGTGATCCTGCCGCCGCTCCGGGAGCGTCGGGAGGACATTCCGGCACTCGCGACCGCGCTCACCCGTGAGGTCCACGGTGACGACGTGCGCTTGTCGCCGAAGCTGCGCGACGCGTTGGTCGCCGCCCCCTGGCCGGGCAACATCGCGCAGCTGCGCGACGTGATCGTCTCGATCGAGCGCCCCGATGGAGCGAGGGAGCTGCGTCTCGCCGACCTCCCCGAGATCACGCTCCGGGTGCTGCACGCCTCGCGGCTCTCGCGGCTGGAGGAGGCGGAGCTGCAGCAGATCCGCGTCGCCCTCGCCGAGTGCCGGGGCAACCGGGTGCGGGCCGCTGCCCTCCTCGGCATCGGCCGATCCACGCTGTACCGCAAGATCGAGGTCTACGAGAGCCGGGGATTCGAGCTGGAGCTCGAGTGACCGCCTCGGCAGCCCTGCCCCAACTTGGCACAGTCCGCGACCGCCGAGCCCGGCCACGCTGATGTCACCCCTCCGCATCCGCCTGCGCCCCTCACGCTGCCGTGAGAGGCAGGGCGATTGCCGGAACCGACCGTGGGCGTCGACGACGACGTCCACCCGCTCCTAGGAGTTCCTCCATGAACGATGCGATTGACACCTCGCCATCGGCCGTCGGTGCCGACGGCGATTCGGCGACGCCGTCGAAGTACGCCCTCCGCGGCCGAATGGGCACGCTGGGCCTGCTCTTCACCGTACTCGCCTTCACCGCTCCCCTCGGAGTGGTCTTCGGCTTTATCTCGGTCAACATCACCTTCGGTATCGGCGTGCCGATCGCCTTCATCGCGGTCGCGATCCTCGTCGGTCTGTTCGCCGTCGGGTTCACTGCGATGACGAAGGTCGTCCCTCGTCCGGGTGCGTTCTACACCTACATCCGCGAGGGACTCGGCCGGCCGATGGGTCTCGGCGGTTCCTTCCTCGCCCTGGTGACCTACGGCTTCAATGTGACCTCGCTGCTCGTGGTCGCCGGCATCGCGGTCAACAACCTCGTGACCTCCTTCGCCGCCGGCGTCGCCGTGCCGTGGTGGGTGTGGAGCCTGGTGATGCTGCTGGTCTTCGGTGCGCTGAGCTACTTCAACGTCGAGCTCTCGGCGAAGGTTCTGGGCATCATCATCGTGGTCGAGGTGCTCGCGGTGCTGATCTTCGACATTGTCCTCATCGCCAACGGCGGCCCGGAGGGCCAGTCGTTCGAGCCGTGGAACCCCGCGAACCTCATCACGCCGTCGCTCGGTGTGCTGCTGCTGTTCAGCATCGGCGTGTTCAACGGCTTCGAGGCCACCGCGATCTACCGCGACGAGGTGCGCAACCCGAGCGTGACGATCCCGCGCGCCACGTACCTCGCCGTCGGCTTCCTCGGCGTGTTCTACGCGATCTCGGCCTACGCCCTGATCCTCTCGGTGGGTGCGTCGGTCGCTGTCGAGACGGCGGCTGCGGACCCGACGGCGCTGATGCCGGATGCTCTGCTCGCCTACTTCGGAATGTTCGCGAACCAGCTCATCGCGATCCTGCTCGTCACGAGCTTCTTCGCGTCGGGTCTGTCGCTGCAGAACATCCTGTCGCGCTACACCCACTCGCTCGCCGTCGACGGCGTCTTCCCGCGCGCCATCGCGGCGGTGCACCCCAAGCACGGCTCGCCGGCGCGGTCGGCCCTCGCCGTCGGTGGTCTGCTCGTCGCGATCCTCGTCGTGCTCGTGCTGTCGGGCGGTGACGAGAACGCGCTGTACGCCGGTGCGGCCGGTGTCGCGTTCTACGGCATGCTCCTGCTGCTCTCCATCACGGCGGTCGCCATCATCGTCTACTTCCGCCGCAACCCCAGCGGCATGTCGGTGTGGCGCACCCTCGTCGCCCCGCTCGTGGCGCTGATCGGGATCGGGTTCGCCCTGCTGACGGCCACGCTCGACATGGGGCTGCTGGTCGTGGGTGACCCGCTGCTGCTGCTCGTCCTCCTGCTGATCCCCTACCTCTCGATCGTGGTGGGTGTCGTGATGGCGCTCGTGCTGCGGGCTCGCCGCTCGCCGACCTACGAGCGCATCGGGCGCGCTGTCGAGTAGCGCTTCCGCAGCACCCTTGTCTCGGGGGCGGGCCGCTGTGGTGGCCGGCCCGCCCTCGATGACGTTCGTCATGCTCGACGATTCCGACGTGAAAGGCATCTCGTGACTCCCGCACTCGCACCCGCGTCCGCGCTCGTGATCGCTCCCCACCAGTTCCCCGACCTCGAGCGCGAGGCGGCGCTCGCCGCCGAGTTCGGTCTCGACCTGGTGGTCTGCACCGATCAGGCCCACTTCACTGAGCAGGTCGCGCGCGCGCGGGTCGCGATGATCACGCCGTACGCCACGGTGGGCGAGCCGGAAGTGGCCGCGATGACCGCGGCGCGCGGCATCGTGCGCTACGGCATCGGTTACGACAACATCGATGTCGCGGCTGCCACGCGCGCGGGTGTTCCGGTCTCGATCGTTCCTGATGCCTCGAGCGAAGAGGTCGCCTCGCACGCTCTCGCCCTCGGGCTCGCGCTGCTGCGTCGCATTCCGACGGGTCAGGCCGCGATCGCCGACGGCCGCTGGGCCGGTGCGGTGCCGGCCGACCTGCCGGTGCTGAGCAGCGCCTGCGTCGGCGTCGTGGGCATGGGTCGCATCGGGCGCCACGTGGCCCGCTGGTGGCAGGCTCTCGGTGCAGATGTGATCGCCTACGACCCCTTCGCCTCGTTCAACGATGTCGCCGCCGCCGACCTCGACACGGTGCTCACCGATGCCGATGTCGTGTCGCTGCACGTGCCCCTGACCGACGAGACGCGCCACCTCGTGTCGGCCGAGCTGATCGAGCGGATGCGCCCGGGCGCGATCGTCGTCAACGTGTCGCGCGGCGGGCTCATCGACGAGGCGGCACTGGCCGACGCGCTGCGGTCGGGTCGGCTCGCCGGCGCCGGTCTCGATGTCTTCGAAGCGGAGCCTCTGCCGGCCTCGAGCGCGCTCCGCGATGCCCCGAACCTCATCCTCACCCCGCACGCCGCCTGGAAGTCGCGCAGCTCGATCGCCGCACTGCAGGCGGGCGCCGTCGAGCGGGCCCGCCTCTTCCTGACCGGCGAGCCTCCGCGCGACCTGGTCATGGCGTAGTCGCGACCGCCCGCC
>JAIWOM010000001.1 GCA_020216895.1 Microcella sp. | reverse complement strand
CAACGAGGAGGCGGTGCGCGGTGAGGCCGCGACGAGCGCCGCCCTCGGGGCCATCGCGCAGGCCATGGACGACTGCATCGACGCGGGACTCACAGCGACTGGCACCCTGCCCGGCGGGCTCAACGTGCCGCGTCGCGCCGCGGGGATGGCCGATCGGCTGCGCGCGCTCGATGCCGCGGGGGAGCGCGACTGCTCGCTCGAGTGGCTGCAGGCCTACGCGATCGCCGTCAACGAGGAGAACGCCGCGGGCGGCCGCGTCGTCACCGCCCCGACCAACGGGGCCGCGGGCATCATCCCGGCGGTGCTGCGGCACGCGCTCGATGTGATCCCGGTGCCCGATCGCGACCGGGCGCGCGAGGAGTTCCTGCTCGTCGCCGCCGCGATCGGCAGCCTCATCAAGGCCAACGCCAGCATCTCCGGCGCCGAGGCCGGGTGCCAGGGCGAGGTCGGCTCGGCCGCCTCGATGGCCGCAGCCGGGTTTGCGCACCTGCTGGGGGCGAGCAACGAGCAGATCGAGAACGCCGCCGAGATCGCCATGGAGCACTCGCTCGGCCTCACCTGCGACCCGGTCGCCGGCCTCGTGCAGCTGCCGTGCATCGAGCGCAACGCGATCGGCGCCGGCAAGGCCGTCGCCGCCGCGCGCCTGGCCATGCACGGCGACGGCACGCACCTGATCAGCTTCGACACCGTGGTCGAGACCATGCGCCAGACCGGCGATGACATGTCGCGCAAGTACAAGGAGACGAGCGAGGGCGGCCTCGCCGTCAACGTGGTGGAGTGCTGAGGCGCCCGACGGCGTGTGGCGGCGAACCCCGGCGGACGGGCGACCCGCGGCGAGCATCCGCCCCTGCCACAATGGGGGCATGACCGACTCGCGCCTCGCCGTCGTCGTGCTCGCCGCCGGGCAGGGCACCCGCATGAAGTCGCAGACGCCGAAGGTGCTGCACCGGCTCGCGGGCGTTCCGCTCATCGGGCACGTGCTCGCCACGGCGCGAGCCCTCGACCCCGCGCACGTCGTGGCCGTCGTGCGGCACGAGCGCGACGTGGTCGCTGCCGCGATCGCCGAACTGGATGCTCACGCGATCATCGCCGACCAGGACGAGATCCCCGGCACGGGTCGGGCCGTCGAGGCGGGGCTCGCCGCGCTGCCCGCCGACTTCGACGGAGACGTGCTCGTGGTCTCCGGTGACGTGCCCCTGCTCGACGCTGACACTCTCGCCGGCCTGCTCGCCGAGCACCGCGCTCGCACTGCGGCCGCGACGGTGCTCAGCGCTGAGCTCGACGACGCGACCGGGTACGGCCGCATCGTGCGCGGCAGCGACGGCGGTCTCGACCGCATCGTCGAGCAGAAGGACGCCTCCGACGACGAGCGCGCCCTCACCGAGGTCAACTCGGGCACCTACGTCTTCAGCCTCGCCCCACTGCGGCAGAAGCTCGCCCTCGTCTCCACCGACAACGCGGCGCAGGAGAAGTACCTCACCGACGTCATCGGCCTGCTGCGCGGCGACGGCCACGCGGTCGCGGCCCTGCCCGCCGGCCAGAGCTGGATCGTCGCCGGGGTCAACGATCGCGTGCAGCTCGCCGATGCGGCGCTGCGTCTCAACGCGATGATCGTCCGCGGATGGCAGCTCGCCGGCGTGACCATCAGCGACCCGGGCAGCGTCTGGATCGACCGCACCGTCACCCTCGAGGCCGACTCCGAGGTGCTGCCCGGCACGCAGCTGAAGGGCGCCACCACGGTCGCGACCGGCGCCGTCGTCGGCCCCGACACGACGCTCGTCGACACCGAGGTCGGCGCGGGTGCGCGCGTGAGCCGCACCGACGCGACGCTCGCGGTGATCGGGGCGGGAGCATCCGTCGGGCCCTTCGCCTACCTGCGCCCCGGCACCGTCATCGGCGACAAGGGCAAGGTCGGCACCTTCGTCGAGACGAAGAACACGACCCTCGGGGCGGGCGCGAAGGTGCCGCACCTGTCGTATATCGGCGACACGACGGTCGGTGAGGGCAGCAACATCGGAGCGGGCACCATCACCGCCAACTACGACGGGGTCAACAAGCACCGCACCGAAGTCGGAGCACACACCCGAACGGGGTCTCACAACGTCTTCGTCGCCCCCGTTACGATTGGCGACGGAGCGTACACGGGAGCCGGAACGGTCGTCCGCAAGGATGTGCCCCCCGGTGCCCTGGCGGTGAACGTCGCCCCGCAGCGGAACGTCGAACGCTGGGTGGCAGCCAACCGTCCGGGCACGGCGGCGGCGGAGGCGGCTGCGGCCGCATCCGACCCGGTACCGGATGGCGGCGCCGCCGGCGCCGCTCCCGACCCGCAGTAACGCGACCAGCACACGATCGTCGCCTCGGCGGCAGAAGGCGGGACCTCATGGCCAGCATCAAGATCACCGGCCAGAAGCGCCTCGTCATCGTGACCGGTCGGGCGCATCCCGCCCTCGCGGAGCAGGTCGCGGCCGAGCTCGAGACCGAGATCGTTCCCACCGATACCCGCACCTTCGCCAACGGCGAGATCTACGCCCGGTACGAGGAGAGCGTGCGCGGCTGCGATGCCTTCGTGCTGCAGTCGCACGCGGCGCCGATCAACGAGGCGCTCATGGAGCAGCTGATCATGGTCGATGCCCTCAAGCGCGCCTCGGCCAAGCGCATCACCGTCGTCGCGCCCTTCTACCCCTACGCCCGCCAGGACAAGAAGGGGCGCGGCCGCGAGCCCATCTCGGCCCGCCTCGTCGCCGACCTGTACAAGGCGGCGGGCGCCGACCGCATCATGAGCGTCGACCTGCACGCCGCGCAGATCCAGGGATTCTTCGACGGACCGGTCGACCACCTGTTCGCCATGCCCGTGCTGCTCGAGCACTTCCGCGCCCAGCTCGACCCCGCGACCCTCACCGTCGTGTCGCCCGACATGGGCCGCGTGCGCGTCGCCGACATCTGGAGCGACAAGCTCGGTGCGCCGCTCGCCATCATCCACAAGCGCCGCGATCCGATGGTGCACAACCAGGTCTCCGTGCACGAGATCGTCGGCGAGGTCGAGGGCCGCGTCTGCCTGCTCGTCGACGACATGATCGACACCGGCCGCACGATCGTGAAAGCCGCCGAAGCGCTCAAGAAGAACGGCGCGATCGGCGTCGTCGTCGCCGCCACCCACGCCGTGTTCAGCGACCCGGCCTTCGAGATCCTGCAGAGCGAGGCGGTCGACCAGGTCGTCGTGACCGACACCCTGCCGGTGCCGGAGGACAAGCGCTGGGACCGCCTCACCGTGCTGCCGATCGCCCCGCTCATCGCGCGGGCGATCCACGAGGTCTTCGACGACGGCTCGGTGACCAGCATGTTTGATGGCGCTGCCTAAGGACAGCGCCCCGTTCGGACGTGCTGCGTAGCGGAGCGCACTCTCCGCCTGTTTCCCACCGGAACTGCTCACTGAGCGCGCACTGGCGGCCTCACTGCGTCGCTGTCGCGCCGGTACCCGGATAATTCCTCGGATATTGAGCGCTTGTTCACCATGCGTTCAGGTGATGCATCGTGCTTGGTCACGTGTGAGCGCACGGTGGGCAATGTTCTCGTTGCTTGATGGTTCTGTCGGCGGGGGACCAGGAGAAAACGAAGGGCGTCCATGTCGCGAGAAGACCGCATCATGTTCGTCGTCGTGCCCGCTGGCGGGCGTCAACACGTGTCGTGGATCGAGCACTCCGTCTCTGTTGTGGGGCACTCCGTACTCGGTGCTCCTCATTCCGGCAACGTCGTCGGCTGGCAGCTCGTCACGTCCAACGGCCGGTCGATCTGCCGGTCCGTCGCATTTCAGGCTGACTTCGATGGTGCACTCCGGGCGCTGGACGATCTTCGGGTGTCGATCGCTGAGCTCGACGTATCCGCGACGATACGGCCGTCTGATCACCTCTATGGGTGGTGGGCGCGGCTCGACGGTCGGCCGGCAATCGTGGGCGCTCGGTGGTACTCCTCGATCCGAGACAACCGCGCCGCCATCGAGGTGGCGCTCCGCTCTCTCGTGTCCGCCCGACTGGAGACGGGCAAGGCGGCTCTCGGTGAGACGGGTCATCACAACGAACAATCTCGTTCTCAGTCAGTTCCCGTTCATGTCGATGCCGCCGTGGATTCATCGCTGCCCCCAACTCTCGGAGCATCATGACCGCGGCACCGGGAAACGTCGAACTGGCGGACGATCGACCGATCGCCCTGACGGTTCATCGTGCGCGCCCTGACCGCATTTTTCGGCGTCTCGCCTTCGCAGGCGGCGTTTCGGTGCTCGCGATCATGCTGCTGGTTGGCATCTTCTTGGCGATTCGTGCGTCTGACGCGCTGTCCGTCGCCGGGTGGAGCTTTTTCACCGAGCAGGCCTGGGAGCCGGACACGGGCCGTTTCGGCATCGTCGCCATCATCGTCGGCACGATCCTGATCGCTCTCGTCGCGATCATCGTCGCGGTGCCGCTTGCCTCTGCTTGCGCGCTCTACATCACGCAGTTCGCTCCGCAGCGCATTCGGGGGACCCTGATCTCGTTGGTCGACCTCATGGCGGCGATCCCGAGCATCGTCTTTGGGCTGTGGGGCTTCTTCTGGCTGCAGGGTGAAGTAGTTCCGGTCGCCAAGTGGATCTCGCAGAATCTCGGCTTCATTCCGATCTTCGCCGTCCGCGGTGCTGACCCGAACGACCCCCTCGCCCCGACGACCGTCTTCACGTCCTCGACCTTCATCGCCGGTCTCGTGGTCGCGATGATGGTGACCCCCATCATCACCTCGATCATGCGCGAGGTTTTCGATCAGGCACCGATCGGCGAGCGTGAGGGTGCGCTGGCGCTCGGCGCGACGCGGTGGTCGATGATCACGTCGGTGATCCTGCCGTTCGGTCGCGCCGGGATGATCGGCGGAAGCATGCTGGGGCTCGGGCGTGCTCTCGGGGAGACGATCGCTGTGTACATCATCATCTCCCCCGTCTTCGAGATCCAGCCGCGCATCCTCGAGAACGGGGCTATCTCGGTCTCGTCCCTGATTGCTCTTCGCTACGGCGAGGCGACACAGTTCGGGATGTCCGCTCTCATGGCCGCGGGCCTCTCCCTGTTCCTGATGACTCTCGCCGTCAACTTCGCCGCATCGTTCATCGTCGCCCGCTCGCGATCGGGGGCGAGCAGCTGATGACCACGACACTCGAACGCCCGGCGGCGCCGGCGGCCGTGCCGGCCCCGGTCGAGGTGGCACCAGTCCCCTCCGTGATTCGGGCGGAGGTACGCCGGCAACTCGGTGGCGCGCGACTCGGAGAGTTGTTCTCTCTCGTCGGCGCGGCCACCGCCTCCCTTGCGACGACCTGGCTTCTCTCCAGTCAGCTGCTTCCGATCACCGGTGTCCTGCCCGTGCTCCTCGTCGCGTACGTGCTGTTCCTCGTCTACTACGCGTTGCTGCTGTCATTCACCGAGCCAGCAATGATCGTGAAAGACGCGGTGGCCACGGCGGTCATTCAGACCTTCGCCCTCGTCGTCGTCGGCACGCTGCTGTTCATCGTCGGGTTCACGATCATTCGGGGTGCCGAGGCGCTGCGGTTCCCGAACTTCTTCGTACAGGACATGTCGCTGGCCGGGCCTCTCGATCCGCTGAGCCAGGGCGGCATCCTCCACGCCATCGTGGGCTCCCTCATCCAGATTACGATCGCGCTCGCCATCACGATTCCGCTCGGTATCCTCACTGCCCTCTACATGAACGAGATGCCCGGGCGCTTCGCCAGTTTCGTCCGCACCGTCGTCGAGGCGATGTCGGCGCTTCCCTCGATCGTCGCCGGCCTCTTCATCTATGCCACCGTGATCCTCATTCTCGGGCTCGAGAAGTCGGGCCTGGCTGCGGCCTTCGCCATCAGCGTGATGATGCTGCCGATCATGATCCGATCGTCGGACGTCGTGATCCGCATGGTGCCCGCGACCCTGAAAGAGGGAGCGATCGGTCTGGGTTCCGGCCAGTGGCGGACGGTGTGGCACGTCATCCTTCCGACAGCTCGGTCGGGGCTCACGACCGCGATCATCCTCGCGACCGCGCGCGGCATCGGTGAGACCTCCCCGGTTCTTCTCACGTCCGGTTTCACCGCCGCTCTGAACCTCAACCCCACCAGCGGCCCCATGATCTCCTTGCCGCTCGCGGTTTTCCAGTTCGTGAAGTCGCCCGAACCCACCATGATCGCCCGCGGGTTCGGTGCGGCTGCTGTTCTGATGGTGCTGGTGCTCGTTTTGTTTGCCGTCGCCCGCTGGCTCGGCGGTCGCACGATCGAGAAGCGCGAGCGTGCTCGACTTGCCCGCATCCGCCGGCGTCAATGGTGGGCCGCCGTGCTCGCCCCGTTTGGTCGTCTGCTGGCCCCTGTGGGTCGTCGTCTCGCCGCGGCAGGAAGAGCAGTGGGTGCCACATTCCGCCGAGCCGAGCCGCCACGGCGCGACAGCCTCATCCTCCGCGGGGTTGACATCGTCCGCGTTGCGCTCGTTCGGCTGAGCAGAACCCTCCGGGAATGGGTGCGACGCACATGGGTGGATGCCTCCAGCCGTGCATCCGAGCCCGACGCTCCACCTGCCCCTGCCGTCGCTACCGACGCTCCGCGTCCTGAAGGAGACAAGTCATGAAGCGCTGGAAAGCGAGTCTCGTTCTGACGCTGGTCGCCGCTGCCGTGCTCGCTGTCGGCTCCTCGCCGGTCGTTGCGTCGACCCCGGACGACACCAGAGCTACCTCGACCTCCAGCTCGTCAACCTCGTACGTTCCCATCAGCGGGGCCGGGTCGTCGTGGAGCGCCAACGCCATCGATCAGTGGCGTCGCAACGTGCAGCAGTTCGGCATGCGGGTGAACTACGCAAGTACGGGTTCCTCGGACGGCCGCAATCAATTCCGCACCGGCACGGTCGACTTCGCCTCGTCGGAGATCCCCTACGGACTGAGCGATTCCGGTGTCGTCGACACCCCCCCGAGTCGGAAGTTCGCCTACATGCCGATCGTCGCGGGCGGCACCTCGCTGATGTACAACCTCACGGTCGGGTCGCAGCGCATCACCAATCTGCGCCTCTCAGGAGAGACGGTCGCGCGGATCTTCACCGGCGACATCACCAGCTGGGACGACGCCGCGATCAAGGCCGACAACCCCGGGATCACGCTGCCGGCCCGCCGCATCGTTCCCGTCGTGCGGTCTGACGGCTCCGGGACTACCGCGCAGCTCACCGCATGGATGGCTTCCGAGCACCCGCGCATCTGGGATGCTTACTGTGCACGGGCGGGCCGTCCGACTCCCTGCGGTCAGACCTCGAATTTCCCGGTCATCTCCGGCACGGGTTTTGTGGGGCAGCCCGGATCGCAGGGCGTGTCGGGCTACGTTGCCCAGCGCGCGAACGTCGGAACCATCACCTACGTCGAGTACTCGTACGCGATCAAGACCGGTTACCCGGTCGCCAAGCTGCTCAACAAGGCGGGCTACTACGTCGAGCCCACCGCGTCGAATGTCGCGGTGTCACTCCTCGGCGCGCGGATCAACAACGACCCGTCCTCACAGGCCTACCTGACGCAGATCCTCACGGGCGTCTACCGCAACGCCGATCCGCGCACCTACCCGCTCTCGTCGTACTCGTACCTCATCGTGCCGACTGCCGTCGAGGGCAACTTCACGACCGCCAAGGGGTCGACTCTCGGCGCGTTCGCGTACTACTTCCTGTGCGAGGGGCAACGGCAGGCCGAGACTCTCGGCTACTCGCCGCTGCCGATCAACCTCGTCAAAGCGGGCCTCGAGCAGGTGCGCAAGATTCCGGGGGTCCAGGCCCAGTCGATCGACATCCGGAGCTGCAAGAACCCGACCTTCTCCTCCGATGGCACGAACACCCTCGCGAAGAACGCACCAATGCCGCCGGAGTGCGATCGCCGAGGGTCGACCGTGCAATGCTCCGACGGAACGGGCGGAGCGGCGGAGCAGCCGACGCAGCCCGGTCCTGGGGCCAGCGATGGCGGCGCGACCGACGGCTCCGGAACGGGCACGGACACGGGTGTCGACGGCTTGCCGGTCGACGGCGGAGGCATCGGAGGCGACGGGGGAGCGACCGGTGGTGGCCCGGCCATCTGCGAGATCGATACCGGAGCGTGTCAGACGGTCGCGGCGATCCCTGTCGAGATTGAGCGGGTCGACGCGGGATGGACCCGTGAGAGCACCTACATGGCACTCGCTCTCATCGCGGTGCTGTTGACAGCGCTCGCCCCGCCGGCACTCGCGCGCTGGGTGCGCGCCACTCGGAGCGGTTCGTGAGCGCCGCGCGTGCGCTCCGCTCGACGGGTCGCTTCCTGATGGTTGGGGGCATTGTCGCCAGCCTGGTCGGCGGGTGGGGCCTCAGCCTTCCGTCAGCGTCGGCCACGACCGACGACTCCTCGGTCACCGTCCGATGGGCCGACGCGCACCCGGGCGCCACGACGCCAGGGGCGGCAGCGCTGGAGAACCTCGCGGTCACCGTCAGCCAGACCCGTGACCTGACCAGCCAGGGTGTGCGGATTAGCTGGACAGGCGGCACGCCCACATCGCTCGGCGAGTTCGCGACCAATTACCTGCAGATCATGCAGTGCTGGGGTGATGACGTCGCCGGCCCCCGCCCCGACCAGTGTCAGTGGGGTGCAACCAGCCCGTCCATCGCGACCCTTCTGGGACTGCGCGCGGGAAGCCGCGATCTGGTGAGGAACGAGGACCCGGCGCAGGTCTACAACGCCGCTGTGCGCATTCCGCCGCCGCCGGATAACCCCTTCCAGAACGCCTTCCGAGTTCCCTTCCAGCCCGTCGAGGGTGCATCGACCTTCACACCGGCGGACTACTTCGATGCCAACACCTCCAACGAGATTTCCGCGGTGCGCACGGGTGCCGACGGCTCGGGCTCGATCGTTTTCGAGGTGCAGACCGCTCTGGAGGCTCCGCACCTGGGCTGTGGGGCGGCAACCGCGAGCGGCCCCCGCGGATGCTGGCTCGTCGTCGTCCCGCGCGGCGCGGTCAACCTCGACGGGCGCGACGCCGCGACGGCGACGGCCGCAGGTCGTGTGACGGGCAGCCCGCTTTCCGCCACCGCCTGGGCGCAGCGCATTGCCATTCCGCTCACATTCCAGTCGCTCGCCGTCTCCTGCCCGATTGGGCAGGACGAGGAGCGGGTCGCGGGCGCAGAGACCATCGCTGCTGCCATTGTGCGCTGGCAGCCGGTGCTGTGCGGCAAGGGTGTGACTCTCGGCTTCACGCAGGTCGGTGATGGAGAGGCGCGCCGGCTCATTGTGAGTGGGCGAGAAGGCGATTCAAAGCTCGCTTTCGTCACGCGACCGCTCAACGAGGAGGAGCGAGCCGACCAGGTCATCCGGTATGCGCCAGCCGCTCAGAGTGCTCTCGTCGTTGCCTACAACATCGATTACGCGGTGAACTCAGAGTCGCCTTTGGCCAGCCGCAACGGCACGCCCGTCAACGATCTGGTGCTCAACGCCCGTCTCGTCGCCAAGCTGCTGACGCAGTCATATCGCAACGACACTCCCGATGGTGGGGTGCTGGGTGGCATCACGAGCAATCCCGTGTCGATCGTGAAAGACCCGGAGTTCCTGCGTCTCAACCCCGACTTCCGTGATTTCGGTATCAATGCCTTCCCCCCGGGCATGCTCGTGACGCTCGGCGGTAGCGATGCCAACGCCCTGGTGTGGGAGTGGTTGCAGTCCGATCAATCCGCGCGCGGGTTCCTCGCCGGAATCCCCGACGAGAGTGGGATGACGATCAACCGGGCGTACCTGGCCCTCGAGCTGGCGACCACCCCGACGGATTCGTTTCCCAAGGCCGACCTGTCGACTCTCCAGCAAGACGGCGCGCCGCCGCCGGGGTTCGGGACGCTGGACATGCGCCCGTACATGAACGACTACGCAGAGGCGGCCCTTCGCGCCCTCCGCGGTGACGCGAACGCTCGCATCGTGTGGGACCCGACCCGGCTCCCACCGTCGTACGTGACGACCGGGGCGCAGCGACCCGGTGCCCGCTTCATGATCGCGCTCGTCGACGCGCCGAGCGCCGTACGCTACGGGCTCAAGACCGCGCGCTTGGTCAACGCCGCCGGACAGCCGATCGCGCCAACCGCGGATGCCATTACGGCGATGCTCGCTGCTTCCCCCACAGACGAAACCACAGGGACCCGGTCTGTTGACCCGGGCCTTGTCACGGCCGGGGTCTACCCCTTGGCCTACCCGGTCTATGCCGCTGTGAACGTCTGCGATCTCGACGCAGAGACCCGGAGCAGCTACAGCACGGTTCTCAGCTACGCGACGACCACCGGGCAGTCGCCCGGGAGTGCCGCCGGCGAGCTCCCCGCGGGGTTCGTGCCTCTCGCCGAGGCTGACCGCACGGCCGCGGCAGCCGTCATCGCGGGCTTGGGGTCTGCCTCCAAGGAATGCCCCACGGAGGAGGCCCCGATCGAGGTCGTCGTCGACGAACCTGACGTCGGGTTCCCCGTTGATGAACTGCCTCCCGTCGATACCGAGGTGGCGCCGCCCTCGTTCCCCGAGATTGACAGCACCCGCGCTCTCTCGCCGGTGCCCGCAGGCATCGGCCCTGTCGGTTTCGGAGCCGTCCTGGCCGTCGGCGTGCCGAGCATGCTCGCCGGAGCCCTGCTCAATCGCCGCGCACGCCGCTTGATCGAGAGCGAGGAGGACTTCATTCAGCCCGCCGCATAGTCCATTCACGTCTCCCCTGAATTCTTCACAATTCCACGCCCCTGAGAGGGGGCGCTACATCGAAAGACGAGAACACAATGCAGAACAGACTCTTCGCCCGGGGGCTCGCACTGACGAGCATCGGCGCGATCCTCGTGGGTGCCGCGGTTGCGGCTCCGGCGGCGGCTGATCCCGCTGCTGACCAGTACGGCCAGCTTCGGATCTTCGGATCGGACACGACGCAGGACGTCATGCAGGGCCTCGCCAATGCGGTCAACGCGGCAGCGGACGAGAACCTGCTGGCCAACTACCTCGCGGTCGGCTCGTCGACCGTGCAGATCGATGCCGGCGGCACGGTCGCTCCTCGTGCCAACGGCTCCAGCGCGGGGCGCGACTTCCTTCGCGTCGCCATCGGCCAGACGGCGACGGCGAACGTCGCACGTCAGGTCGGTGGCAGCATCGCTGTCGGTGCTGATGCCATCGGCAAGATCGATGTCGCGCGCAGTTCGAGCGGTCCCGGCGCCGCCGCGGCGGCCAACGGCGTGCTCGCCTATGTGCCGTTCGCCAAGGATGCCCTCACGATGGCCGTCAAGGACGGCAGTCCTCTCGCCGTCGTGCCGTGGTACATCGGCAAGGGTGAAGACACCACCTCGAAGCCGAACCTCACGGCGGTCTACAAGGGTGCGGTGAAGTACGCGTATGTCGCCGGCTCCGCCGGCTCGTACACCTACGTCGGTGTAGGTCCGGATGCGACCCTTCCGGTCGATGCGCCGGAGGGAACCGTGGCCTACCAGCTGCGCCCCGTTGTCCCTCAGTCCGGCTCGGGCACGCGTTCGTACTTCATCGTGGATGTGCTGGGTCTTGCGGACAACAACACCAGCATCCCTGCGGACATCCGGAGCGCCTCGATCGTGATCGACGGCACGACCTACTCGGTGCAGGAGCACGACGGCACGGTTATGGGCCTCGACGAGACGGTCATCGGTCCGTTCTCGATCGGGCAGTACGTTGCGTTCACCAATGACGCCCCCGGTGTCACGGACCGTCGCAACGGGGCCGTGCTCCTCCCGCTCAAGGCGACCGAGGCAGGCGTTGCCGCTGCCCCGTTCGTTACCGTCGGCGACGGCCCGCTGGTGAAGGCGAACCCTGCGTTCACCGCCGCCACTCGCAACGTGTTCAACATCGTTCCGTCGCGACTGCTCGATGACCCCAGCACGCTCATCCACGAGGTCTTCTACGGTTCGACGTCGCTGCTCTGCGAGCAGACGGCGACGATCGAGCTCTACGGCTTCCTTCCGATCGGCTCCGAGTGTGGTGACGACAGCATCCGTGCTTACGCTCCCACCGCCGACAACACGAGCACCGTCACGTGGACCCCGCCGACCGCGATCGAGGTCGGTGCGTCCACTTCGGTTGAGGTCGTCGTCGACTCGAAGGTGCACCGTCAGGGTGGCACGGTCCGCATCCTGAACGGTGACACCGTCGTCGGGCAGGCCGCGGTCGCGCCGCACGTCGCGACGGCCACGGCCACTGTTCAGGTGCCGGTGACTGTCACGACGGATGCCACGAGTGCCTCGCTTCGCGCCGTCTTCATCCCGACCCTGCCCGGCATTGTCGGTTCGCAGACCGCCGTGGCGTCGGTGCCGGTTTCGGCCCCGACCGCGTCATTCGTCTCGACCAAGTCGACCGCCACCATCGGCGGCGTGATGACGGTCGTTGGATGGGTCACGGGCGCGGAGGGCGGCACCGTCGAGCTCTGGGACGGTGCTACGCGCCTGCAGACCTACACCCTGGACGAAGGCGAGAACGGGTTCGGCTTCCGCGTCACGGCAGCCAAGCTCAGCTACGCGTTCCAGGTGCGGTACGTACCCCCGACGGGGAGCAACTTGGCGCCGAGCAGCTCGGTCGAGCGCCCGGTTACGGTGGCCAAGGCCACGCCGACCATCAAGGCATCTGCGGCGACGGTCAGCGCGGGTACCCGAGGCAAAGTCAAGGTCACGGTTGCCGCTATCAATGGTGTGACCCCCACCGGTCGGGTTGAGGTCTACCGCGGCAGCACGCGGGTCGGCTCAGGAACCCTCTCGCGAGGGGCCGTGACCATCACGCTCTCGTCGATTCCGCGCGGCACCCACACCCTGTCGGTCCGCTACCTGGGTGACACGAAGTTCAATGCGGTGCGCACCACCGCACGTTTCGTCGTCCGGTAAGGATCACCCTTTCCTCGCGGGTGCCATCCCCAGATCGTTGGGATGGCACCCGCGAACCCGATGCAAGAAAGTTCCCGGTGACCTCCACTCCTTCCGTATCGTGGCGCGATCGCGTCCGCGTGTCCGTGACGGCCACGCGCACCAGAATGCGATCAGCGGTGGCGGGTGCGCTCGATGCCGTTGCCCGCGAGTCGAGCGATCTACGTCCGGCGACCGCGTCGCGCGCGATTCTGGCTCTGACCCCGCTTGATCGGGCACGATTCGGGTCGACCGCGCTCCTGCTCGTCGGCTCCATCTTGCTGGGATTCGCGGCCTACCTCGTGATCGCGAGCCCTGTGACTTTTCTGCGCGATCAGGCGCTGTTGCGCGAAGAGCTCCGATTCGAGCTCGCGAACTCCACGGCTCCTGTGTCGCAGTTTGAGAGCACTGGTGAGCTTCTCACTCCTGGCCAGCCAGTCGCCCTGCTCGAGATCGATGCGATTGACCTGAGCACCGTCATCGTGGAGGGCACCGATGCACGCGCCCTCCAGTCCGGTCCGGGTCATCGTCGCGACACGGTGATGCCCGGCCAGGTCGGTGCCTCGGTCATCTTTGGTCGCCAGGCAGCGTTCGGCGGCCCCTTCTCCCGTCTTTCCGAGCTGGACGAGGGCGATCGCATTGTCGTCACGACCGGGCAGGGTCGCTTCGTCTTCACGGTCGCAGGCGTCCGCACTGGCCAAGAAGCGCTTCCCGACCGCCCCGCCTCGGACAGCACGTTGACGCTTGTCACGGCAACCGGGATTCCCTACTTCGCGGAAGACGTGCTGCGGGTGGATGCGGTGCTGGCTGGCAACGCCGCCGAGGTCGGTGCTCGAGCTTTCGGCTACTCCGCGCTTCCTCGTGACGAACTGGCGATGGCGTCGCGATTCTCCACCGGCTCGGAGGTGGCGATCTGGGCACTGCTTCTTCTGGCCGCCGTTGCCGCGATGCCGGTCATGCGTCGCGCGTGGGGGCGGTGGCAGGCCTGGGCCGTGGGAGTGCCCACCACCGTGTTCCTCAGTTTCCTGTTGTTCCGCGATCTTTCGACCTTGCTCCCCAACCTCACGTGATTGGACCCCGATTGTGCTGACGACATCCGACGACAGGCAGCAACCCGTGACCACCGAGGCAATGGGCCTCGCTTCCCTTGACGCGCGCGGAGTGTCGGCGTGGTTCGGTGACCGCAAGGTTCTCGACCGCGTTGATCTGACGATGCACGCGGGAGAGGTGACCGCGCTGATTGGACCCTCCGGATGCGGCAAGAGCACGTTCCTTCGCGTGCTGAACCGCATGCACGAGCTCGTGCCGGGCGCGAGTCTCGCTGGCTCCGTCAGCGTTGACGGGCTCGACATCTACGACTCGAGCATGCGCATCACGGATGCTCGCCGCGCGATCGGCATGGTCTTCCAGAAGCCCAATCCCTTCCCGGCGATGTCGATCGCCGACAATGTGGTCTCCGGACTCACGCTGACGGGCCAGAAGATCAGCAAGTCAGATCGCGCCGACCTCATCGAGGAGTCCCTCACCATGGCGGGCCTGTGGAACGAGGTGAAGGACCGTCTCTCGGCAGCCGGCGGCGGTCTCTCGGGAGGTCAGCAGCAGCGTCTCTGCATCGCACGATCGTTGGCGGTGAAGCCTCGCGTGCTGCTGATGGACGAGCCGTGTTCCGCTCTCGACCCCACGTCGACGCGTCGAATCGAGCAGACTATCCTCGAGCTCAAGGAGCAGGTGACGATTGTCATCGTCACCCACAACATGCAGCAGGCTCAGCGGGTTTCGGACCGTTGCGCCTTCTTCCTCGCGGAGGCGGGAACCCCGGGCCAGATCGTCGAGCACGGGTTCACCGAGCAGATGTTCTCCACGCCCGAAGACCCGCGCACTCTCGACTACGTGAACGGTCGGTTCGGGTAGCCGCCGGCGCAGGGGGCTAGGCCCCGACGAGCTCCTTGATCGCGGCCTCGAACACGGTGTGGTGCGCATCCACGTCGGCCCGCGTCGTCATGGGCGCCATGAGCGCCATGTTGTGGAACGGCGTGAGCATGATGCCGCGGTTGGCGAGGTAGAGGTGCAGGAAGTCCTCGAGCTCCGCATCCGCCGCGGCCGCCGCCTCGGTGCCGTTCGTCGGGTACGGGCGCGCGAAGCGGTACTCGGCGCGCGCCCCCAGCTGGTTGATCGCCCACGGCAGGTCGTAGCGGTCGAACAGCGCGTTGACGCCGTCGGTGAAGTACGTGGCGGTGTCGATCATGTGCGCGAAGGCCTCGTCGGTGAGCACCTGCTCGAGCGTCGCGCGCATGGCCGCGACCGAGAGCGGGTTGCCGGCGAGCGTGCCGCCGACGCCGCCCATGTCGACGAGGTCGAGGTCGGTGCGCGCCAGCGCCCGCTCGGCGAACTCGGCCGACAGCCCGTAGGCGCCGGTCGGGATGCCCCCGCCGATGGCCTTGCCGATGACCACTAGGTCGGGCTCGATGTCGTAGGCGGTCGTCATGCCGCCGGGGCCCGCCGAGAAGGTGTGCGTCTCGTCGATGATGAGCAGCGCGTCGTACTTCCGCGTGAGTTCCCGCACGCCCTCGAGGTAGCCGGGCTCGGGCAGCACGATGCCGATGTTGGTCAGCGCGGGCTCGATGAGCACCGCGGCGACGTCGCCGTGCGCGAGGGCGCGCTCGAGGCCGGGCAGGTCGTTGTACTCGGCGGCGCGCGACGTCTCGGTCACCGGAACCGGGGCGCCGACGTTGCCAGGGCGCGGCATGCTCTCGCCGTCGGGCCCGACCACGACGAGCGACTCGTCGACCGAGCCGTGGTAGCAGTACGAGTGGAAGACGATCTTCGACTTGCCGGTGATCGCGCGCACCAGGCGGATCGCCCAGCGGTTCGCATCCGTCGCTGTCAGTGAGAAGCTCCAACGATCCATCTTGAAGCGGCGGGACAACTCGGCGCCGACCCACTCGGCGTCCTCCGTCGGCAGCATCGTGGTGAGGCCGCCGAGCTCGCCGATGCGGCGCTGCACGGCCTCGACGACGGCGGGGTGCGAGTGCCCGGCCATCGAGCCGGTGTCGCCGAGGGCGAAGTCGATGTACTCGTGCCCGTCAATGTCCCACACGCGGTTGCCCTGCGCACGGTCGAGGTAGATCGGGAAGGCGCCCGACTTCTTGTTCATCCAGGTCATCGGCACACGGCCGAACAGGTGCTCGGCGCGCTCGTAGGCGGCCTTCGACTTCGGGCGTGCGGTGATGAAGGCCTGGCTCTCGCGCTCGGTGAGCTCGGCCAGACGGGTGCGATCGATGGCGATCATGATGGGGTCCTCACTGTTCGTCGACGATGCGGATGCGGAGCCCGGGTACGCCGGACGACCGCACAACGGCATCGGCCCCGCGCGGATAGGAATGCGACTGAGGTGACCGGAAGCGATGACGGCAACCACCGCTCCTCGACGGGTCACGCCGCCCGCGGGAGGAAACCCGGGGGCGCCGTTCGCATGCGCGGAACCCTTCCAGTGTGGCACGAGCCCCCGGGGGGCCCGCAACCGCTCGGCGCTACGGTCAGCTCAGGCGCGTCGGCGGCACCAGCCGCGGCTCGCCCGGGATCAGCCCGAGGACGGCGATCAGCACCTCACCGCCGGGGGTGGCGGCATAGCAGGTCCACCCGACGGCCTCGGGCGAGAGCAGCTCGAAGGCGACCCGGCTCGGAGTGCGCTCGCTGGCGACGGTGTCGACCGCGAGCCGGCACGACTGCTCGGCGGTGGTGCGGGCGACGGCGACCGTGCTGAGCGTGGTGGGCACGAGCATCCCGATCAGAGCGACGAGGGCGACCCACCGCATGACGCGCGCCCGCCGCTCCCAGGAGGTCGGTCGCGCATCATCGCGTTCGTCGTCGGGCCACTCGCGCAGCTCGATCGGGTCGTCGTCGCTCATGTCATCTAGTGCGAGTCTTCGGCGCGAATCTCGGTGCGGTCGCCGCTCCAGAGGGTGTGGAACGTGCCCTCCTTGTCGACGCGCTTGTAGGTGTGCGCGCCGAAGAAGTCGCGCTGGCCCTGCACGAGCGCGGCCGGCAGACGGTCGGCGCGGAGGCCGTCGTAGTACGACAGCGACGAGGCGAACGCAGGGGTCGGGATGCCCGCCAGCGCCGCACCGGCGACGATGCGGCGCCACGAGGGCAGCGCGCCGGCGACAGCCTCGGCGAAGTACGGCGCGGTGACGAGGGCGACGAGCGCGGGGTCGGCGGCGTAGGCCTCGGTGATGCGGTTGAGGAAGCGCGCGCGGATGATGCAGCCCGCCCGCCAGATCTTGGCGATCTCGCCCTTCTTGATGTCCCAGTCGTACTGCTCGGCGCCGGCGACGATCGCGTCGAAGCCCTGGCTGTAAGCGATGATCTTCGAGGCGTAGAGCGCGCGGCGGACATCCTCGACGAAGGCGTCGCGGTCCGCGACCTGCCACTCCTGCGTGCTGCCCGGCAGCGACGCGGCGGCCGCGCGCTGGGCGGGCTTCGACGACAGCGAGCGCGCGAACACGGCCTCGGCGATGCCGCTGACCGGCACTCCGAGGTCGAGGGCGGTCTGCACCGTCCACGCGCCGGTGCCCTTGGCGCCGGCCTGGTCGAGGATCACGTCGACGAGCGGCTTGCCGGTCGTCGCATCCACCTGGCGAAGCACCTCGGCGGTGATCTCGATGAGGTAGCTCTCGAGCTCGCCGGTGTTCCACTCGGCGAAGACCTCGGCGATCGCGGCCGGCTCGAGCCCGCCGACGCGGCGCAGAAGGTCATAGGCCTCGGCGATGAGCTGCATGTCGACGTACTCGATGCCGTTGTGGATCATCTTGACGAAGTGGCCGGCACCATCGGTGCCGACGTGGGTGACGCACGGCTCGCCCTCGGCGACGGCGGCGATCGACTCGAGGATCGGCTTGAGGGTGACCCACGCCTCGGCCGAGCCGCCGGGCATGATCGAGGGCCCGTTGAGCGCGCCCTCCTCGCCGCCTGAGATGCCCGCGCCGACGAAGTTGATGCCCGTGGCGCGCACGGCGGCCTCACGGCGGATCGTGTCGGTGAAGAGCGCGTTGCCGCCGTCGACGATGATGTCGCCCGGCTCGAAGACCTTCACGAGCTCGTCGATGACCGCGTCGGTGCCACGGCCGGCCTGCACCATGATGATCGCGGTGCGGGGCTTCTGCAGGCTCGCGGCGAACGCGGCGTAGTCCTGCGCGGCGATGAAGCCCGCCTCGGGGTGCTCGGTGATGAGGGTCTCGGTCTTCTCCCACGAGCGGTTGAAGACGGCGACGGTGTTGCCCTCGCGGCTGGCGAGGTTGCGCGCGAGGTTCGAGCCCATGACAGCGAGGCCGACGACCCCGATGTTGGCGATACCGGTGGTGGCGGAAGACGTGGTGGTCATGGCCTCCAGCCTAGAGCGCGGCAGGGCCCGGTTCTGCGCCCGGGTGAGTACCCGCATCCGCCGAATTGAGCAATGGATGCTCAGCCGCGGTCGCGACCGCCCGCGAAGCATGGAGGCATCAGGTTCCACCCCGAACGCCACCACCCCGGCGACCACACGCTCCACCGACAGGAAGGCACCACCATGAACATGTTCAAGAGCATGATCGACACGATCAACGCCGCCCCCGCTCTCATCGAGAGCGCCAACACCCTCGCCGCGCAGGCGCAGACCCAGGCCGCCATGGCCCCGACCGCCTCCGCCGCCGGCGCTGGCTTCCCCGGCACGGTCGGCTCGCAGGCCGCCGTGAACCTCGCCAACCAGAAGGCGCACGGTGCCCCGAGCGCCGAGGCGCTCGCGCCGATCGCGGGCGTCACCCTCGAGCAGTACGCGCAGGTCAGCAAGGGCATCGCGGCCTTCGGCTACGACACGACGAAGCTCGTCGATGTCGCCGCCGGGCTCGGCATCGCGGCCGGTGACTGGGCCGCGGCGCAGGAGGGCTGGGGTGCGCGCATCCAGGCCGATCGCGCGGTCGGCTCGCGCTTCAACGAGCTCTACACGGCGCTGTAGGGGCTGCCGACATGGGCGTTCTGACCAACCTCGCCAAGCTCACCACGATGGGCTTCGACAATCTCGCCACGATGAACGTCGGCGCGCAGCTCGCGCAGGCGCAGGCCACGATGGACGGCCTGATCGCCCAGAACGAGCTGCGCACCGCGGCGGCCGGGCCGGAGTTCGTCGCGGCCACGGCCACCGTGACCCAGCTCGCGAGCACCGGCGTCATGGTGAACGACGGCGTGCAGGTGGCCCTCGGCCTGCTCGTGCTGCTGCCCGCCGGTGTTCCGGTGCCGGTCACGACCACCACGGTCGTGCCGATGGCGCTGCTGGCCCAGGTGCAGCCCGGCGCGACGGTCGCCGTGCGCGTCGACCCCGCGGCCCCCAGCCGCGTGCTGCTCGACCTGCGCTGAGCGCGACCCC
>JAIWOM010000202.1 GCA_020216895.1 Microcella sp. | reverse complement strand
CGGTCGCCCAGCTCATCGCCGACGAGCTCGTCGAGCCGGGGCCCGCGCTGCGCGGCACGGTCGTGCTCACCCTGCGCGGGCGCCTGCTCGCCGACGCCGTCGTGCGGCGCCTGCTGCCCGACTGAGCCGGTCTACTTCAGGAAGGTGATGGTCAGCGGGTAGGTGTAGGCCTCCCCGCGGTTCGCCGCCAGCGCCGCGATGATCGAGAACACCAGGATCAGCACGCTGACCGCGGCCAGGATGATGATGCCGATCACGATCAGCGAGGTGATGACGCCGACCGCGGAGGCGATCACCATGGTCAGCTGGAAGTTCAGCGCCGTGGCGGTGTGCCCGCGCACGAACGGGCCGCGGTCCTTGAGCAGCAGGTAGCCGAGCAGCGCCGGGATGAACCCGAAGAAGATGCCGCCGATGTGCACGAGGGTTGCCCACAGCTTCTCGTCGCCCGGGCTCATCGGCTGCGGCGCCGAGGCGTAGGGGTTGACGGGCGGCGGGGTCATGGGGGGCTGATCGCTCATGCGGTCATTAAACACCGGCGGGCCCCGACCGGAGAGGTCGAGGCCCGCTGGTCGCGCCGACAGCGCCTACTTGATGAGGCGGATCGAGACGGGGTAGCGGTAGTTCACGCCGTCCTTGGCCTTGACGAAGCCGAGGATCGAGAAGATCACGGCGGCGATCCAGACGAGCGGGATCAGGAACGAGATCAGCCCGCCGATGCCGAAAGTGACGGCGGCGAGGATGAAGCTCAGCACGTTCAGCGCCACGTAGGCGATGGTGACGGCGATCTGGAAGTTCAGGGCCTCCTTCGCCTCGGTGTTGGTGAACGAGCCGCGGTCCTTGAACACGAGCCAGATGATGAGGGCCGGGAGGAAGCCGAGGACGCCGCCGAGGTGGGCGAACGAACCCCACTGGCGGTCCTCCGCCTCCGAGAGCGGGGCGGCCGGCTGGGCGGGGGGCGGAGTCTGGTCAGTCATGGGCAGTGCCTTTCGATGTTCCTAGTTCGGACGGATGGGTCCCGGGGTGGAGCACGAGGCAAACCTAGCGTCGAGCATCCAGCCCGGCAATAGGGGCGCGCGGGAAGCCGGGGGTAGAATTGGCAGTCCGAAGCAGCGAGTGCCAGCACGACGTGCGGGCCCGCCAGCGGGAGACGACAGTCGATCAGGCGAGGGGAGTCGGAGCCATGGTCTCGGAACGCGCCCTGCACGTGCTGCGCGCCATCGTTCTCGACTATGTCGAATCGCGCGAGCCCGTCGGCTCGAAGGCGATCGTCGACCGGCACCAGTTCGGGGTGTCGGCGGCGACGATCCGTAACGACATGGCGCTGCTCGAGGAGGAGGAGCTGATCACGGCCCCGCACACCTCCTCCGGGCGGGTGCCGACCGACAAGGGCTACCGCGTCTTCGTCGACCAGTTCGCCGACCTGCGGCCGCTGAGTCCGGCGCAGCGGCAGGCGATCGCCGCCTTCCTCGATCAGTCCGTCGACCTCGACGACGTGTTCGCCCGCACGGTGCGCCTGCTCTCGCACCTGACGAACCAGGTGGCGCTCGTGCAGTACCCGACCCTCGGCAATGCCCGCGTGCGCCACATCGAGCTCGTGCCGATGTCGGCGACGCGCCTCATGACGGTGTTCATCACCGACGGCGGCCGGGTCGACCAGCGCATCATCGAGCTGCCGGTCGAGGCCGACGAGGTCTTCATCGGCGAGCTGCGCGCGAAGCTCAACGCGGCCCTCGCCGGCCAGGCGCTGACCGAGGTGCCCGAGCTGGCAGCGCGCCTCGCCGACCGCTTCGCTCCCGATCGCGGGGCGGCCGTCGCCGTCATCGCCGAAGCGCTCGTCGGGCACGTGGATGCCCAGCGCACCGATCGCCTCGTCATGGCCGGCGCGGCGAACCTGGTGCGCACCGAGGGCGACTTCGCCGGCAGCGTGTACCCGGTGCTCGAGGCGCTCGAGGAGCAGGTCACCCTGCTGAAGCTGTTCAGCGAGATGCACGTCGACGAGAACGGTGTCACGACGCGCATCGGCCGCGAGAATGCCGAGGCGCTGAAGGAGACCGCCGTGGTCACCAGCGCCTACCGCGTGGGCGCCGACAGCACCGCGAAGCTCGGGGTGCTCGGCCCCACCCGCATGGATTACTCGAACAACATGGCAGCAGTGCGCGCCGTCGCCCGGTACGTGTCGCGCCTGCTCGGTGAGGAATAAGTGGCAGACCATTACGAGGTGCTCGGCGTCGACCGGCAGGCGAGCGCCGATGACATCAAGAAGGCGTACCGCCGACTGGCCCGCGAGCTGCACCCCGACGTGAACCCGAGCGCCGAGGCGGCCGAGCGGTTCAAGCTCGTCACGCACGCCTACGACGTGCTGAGCGACCCGCAGCAGCGGCAGCAGTACGACCTCGGCGGGTCGGGCGGCTTCGGCGGCGCATCCGGATTCGGCGGCTTCGGCGACATCTTCGAGACCTTCTTCGGCGGCGGCCAGCAGCAGCGCGGGCCGCGCAGCCGCCGCGAGCGCGGGCAGGACGCCCTGCTGCGGGTCGAGGTCGACCTCGACGAGATCGTCTTCGGCACCACCCGCACGATCGAGGTCGACACGGCGATCCTCTGCAGCACCTGCGAGGGCTCGTGCTGCTCGCCCGGCACCAGCCCGCAGACCTGCGACATCTGCCGCGGCTCCGGGCAGATCCAGCGCACCGTGCGCAGCCTGCTCGGCAACGTCATGACCTCGAGCCCCTGCGGCTCATGCCGCGGCTACGGCACGGTCATCCCCAGCCCGTGTCCCACCTGCGCGGGGCAGGGTCGCGTGCGGGCTCGCCGGGCGATCCCGGTCGACATCCCGGCCGGCGTGGACACCGGCGTGCGCATCCAGCTGCCCAGCCAGGGCGAGGTCGGCCCCGCCGGCGGCCCCAACGGCGACCTCTACCTCGAGATCAAGGTCAAGACGCACGACACCTTCAGCCGCAACGGCGACGACCTGCTCGCCACGGTCGAGGTGCAGATGACCGACGCCATCCTCGGCACCACCGTCGTGCTGCCCGGCCTCGACGGCGACGTGCCCGTCGAGATCAAGCCCGGCACGCAGAGCGCCGAGATCATCACGATCAAGGAGCGCGGCATCACCCGCCTGCGCGGCTCCGGCCGCGGCGACCTCAAGATCGGCGTGCAGGTGGTGACGCCCGTGCGGCTCAACAGCAAGGAGACCGAGCTGATCCGCCAGTTCGCCTCCAGCCGCCGCCCGGTGCCGCCGCAGTTCTCGACCTTCCAGCAGGGCATCTTCGCCAAGCTGCGCGACCGCTTCCTCAATCTCTAGCGCCCGACCGTGGCCCACTTCTACCTCGACGAGACGCTCGCGGCGCAGCTCGTGGCCGCTGAGCAGTCGGCAGGGTCGTCGAGTGCAGGAGAGACGGTCGTGCACCTGCGCGGCTCCGACGCGCGCCACGCGGCGACCGTCGCGCGCGTGCGCGCCGGCGAGCAGCTGCGGCTCGGCGACG
>JAIWOM010000201.1 GCA_020216895.1 Microcella sp. | reverse complement strand
CTTGCCGCCCTCCTCGACCAGCTCGGCGCTGGCGGCGCGGGTCTCGGCCGTCGCGGTGGACGTGGCGAGCGCGTAGGCGCCGCCCGTCGCGAGCAGGCCGACGACGAGCAGAGCGGTGGTCGCGAGCGGGTGCCGGCGACCGACGCGGCGGGCGGATGCGGAAGAGGTAGCCATGGTGCGGTGCGTCTCGATTCTGCGATTCATTGGAGGACGTAGATGACGAGGAACAGACCGATCCAGACCACGTCAACGAAGTGCCAGTAATAGGAGACCACGATCGCGCTGGTCGCATCGCGGTGGGTGAAGGTCTTCACGGCATACGCGCGGCCGATCACCAGCAGGAACGCGATCAGACCGCCCGTGACGTGGAGGCCGTGGAACCCGGTGGTGAGGTAGAACGCCGAGCCGAACGCGTCGGAGTCGAGGCGGACGGCCTCGCTCACGAGGATCGAGTACTCGTACGACTGCCCGGCGATGAAGATCGCGCCGAGCGCGTAGGTCAGGAAGAACCACTCGACCATGCCCCACTGGGTGGGCTTCCAGCCGGTGCGCCGCACCTGCAGGCGCTCGGCCGCGAACACGCCGAACTGGCAGGTGACCGACGACAGCACGAGGATCGTGGTGATCGTGAGGGCCAGCGGGATGTCGAGGAGGTCGGTGCCCGCCTCCCAGAGCTGCGGAGAGGTCGAGCGCAGCGTGAAGTAGATGGCGAACAGACCCGCGAAGAACATCACCTCGCTTCCCAGCCAGACGATCGTGCCGACGGCGACGACGTTGGGTCGGTTGATCGTGGGCGCGCTGAGCGAGCTCGAAAGCGAGGTACTGGTCACCCGTTCATTATGACCGATGAAACTGATGGTTCGAGCCCGGCGACACCCCCGTTTCGGGCGGGAAAGTAGCATCGCAGCATGACGACTGCACTCTCGTGGCCCCGCATCCTCACTCGCATGCTCGATGGCGACGATCTCTCGATCGCGGAGGCGACCTGGGCGATGGAGCAGGTGGTCTCGGGGGAGGCGACGGAGGCGCAGCTGGGCGGTTTCCTGGTGGCGCTCCGGGCCAAGGGCGAGACGGTCGACGAGATCGTGGGCTTCCGGGATGCGGCGCTGCGGCATGCCCGCGCGATCGAGATCCCGGCCATGGTGCTCGACATTGTCGGCACCGGGGGAGACCCGTACGGAGCGGTCGTCAACGTCTCGTCGATCGCGTCGATCGTGGTCGCGGCGGCGGGCGTGCCGGTGGCGAAGCACGGCAACCGCGCGGCGAGCTCGTCCTCGGGCGCGTCCGACGTGCTGCAGCACCTCGGGGTCGACATCGACCTGGAGCCGGAGCAGGTCGCGACGGTCTTCGATGAGGTCGGTCTCACCTACCTCAATGCGGCGGTCTTCCACCCTGGCTTCCGGCACGCGGGCCCGCCCCGGCGTCAGCTGGGCATCTCGACCGTGTTCAACATCCTCGGACCGCTCTGCAATCCGGCCCGTCCGGAGGCCTCTGCGGTGGGAGTCGCGAATCTCGACCGGGTTCCGCTGATGGTGGGCGTCTTCCGCACCCGCGGCGCGACGGCCCTGGTCTACCGCGGCGACGACGGCATCGACAAGATCACGACGACCGGCCACAGCCACATCTGGGAGGTCTCGCGCGGCTTCGTGACCGAGCACGACCTCGACCCGCGCGAGCTCGGCATCCGCACCGCGCAGATCGAGGAGATCCTGGGCTCGACGCCCGATCACAACGCGGGTCTCGCCTGCGCGGTGCTCGGCGGCGAGCCGGGGCCGGTGCGCGACATCGTGCTCCTGAACGCCGCCGCCGGGCTCGTGTCGTTCCGACTAGCGGAGGACCCGGACCAGATCCGCCGGCCGCTGCTCGAGCGCCTCGCCGAGCAGCTGACGGTCGCCGAGGCGGCGATCGACTCGGGCGCCGCCGCCGCGAAGCTCGAGCAGTGGGCGGCGGCGACCGCGCGCTACGCCGGCTGACCCGCGGCGACGAGACCCGGGCCGGGGATCACTTCGAACACGAGCTGCGTCTCGACGTGCCGCACGTGCGGCTGCGTCGTCAGGTGGTCGAGCACGAGCTCGCGCAGCGCGGCGGCCGTGGGCACGGCCACGTGCAGCAGGTAGTCGTCGGCGCCGGCGACGTGGAAGGCCGTCAGGACGTTCGGCAGGGTGCGTACGCCTCGCTCGAACCCGTGCACCTGCTCACGGCCGTGCGTGCCCAGCCGCACGGTGATGAGCGCCTGCAGGCTGAGACCGAGGGCGGCCGGATCGATGTCGGCGCGGAAGGCGCGGATGACCCCGCGCTCGCGGAGCGACCGGAGGCGCTGCGTGCAGGTCGACTCCGCGATGCCCGCGCGCTCGGCGAGCGCCGCGTTGGTCAGGCGCCCGTTGCGCTCGAGCTCGGCGAGCAGGGCGAGGTCGGTGCTGTCGAGGCGCACGGCGTCGACGGATGCGGGGCGTGCGTTCTGCGTCGTGCTCGGGTCGGACATCCCGACAGCATGAAGGAAACACGATAGAATCGTCAACGGGCGCGGATTCTTCGATACTTCTCCACAACGGCCGCAGTCTGCGCCACCATGGCCCCATGCTCAGCGACGACGCCTTCGAGACGCGCGCCGTGCACGCGGGTCGTGATGACCTCGCGGCGCTCGGCGTGCACGCCCTGCCGATCGACCTCTCGACCACGAATCCGCTGCCCGACATCGAGGTCGGCGGAGGGTCGTACGAGGCCATCGCCACCGGAGGGCATCCCACCGAGGGCGGCAACGTGTACGCGCGGCTCTGGAACCCGACCGTGGCCCGGTTCGAGGAGGCCCTCGCCGAGCTGGAGGGTGCCGAGGAGGCCGTGGCGTTCGGCACGGGCATGGCGGCGGTCAGCGCGGTGCTGCTCGCAGCGATGAACCGGGGGAGGGGCCGCCATGTCGTGGCCGTGCGCCCGCTCTACGGCGGCACCGACCACCTGCTCGCCTCGGGGCTGCTCGGCACCGAGACCACCTACTGCGGCCCCGATGAGGTCGCGGCCGCAGTGCGTGAAGACACCTGCCTGGTCGTCATGGAGTCGCCCTGCAACCCCACCCTCGAGCTCATCGACATCGCCGCTGTCGTTGCGGCGGCGGGCGACGTGCCGGTGATGGTCGACAACACCTTCGCGACCCCGGTGCTGCAGAACCCGCTCGCGCACGGCGCGGCCCTCGTGCTGCACAGCGCCACCAAGTACATCGGCGGCCACGGCGACGCCATGGGAGGAGTCGTGGCCGGCAGCGGCGAGTGGGCGACGGCGATCCGTCCCGTGCGGGCCATCACGGGCGGGCTGCTGCACCCGCTCGGCGCCTACCTCCTGCACCGCGGCCTTCCGACGCTCGCGCTGCGCGTGCGCGCGCAGCAGGCCTCGGCGGGCGAGCTCGCATCGCTGCTCGCCGAGCACCCCGCCGTCGCGCGCGTGCACTACCCGGGGCTGCCGGGCTCCGACCCGCACGGACTACTCGGCACGCA
>JAIWOM010000200.1 GCA_020216895.1 Microcella sp. | reverse complement strand
CTGCGCGCCACGGTCGACGAGCTCGAGCGGTCGCTCGCCGCGGTGCGCGAGAGCCTGCGGGCCGCGCTGCGCTGAGGCCGGGTGCGCGCTTCGCCGCCGCATCCTCCGGCGGGCCGTCGGCACCATGTGTCTCCGGCGACGTGTCGCGGCCCCTTCCAGATTTGCGGATCGACGTGAACTGCAATCATGTCGATCCGCAGATCTGGAAGGTACTCCTACTCGGCCCAGGCGAGCGGCAGGTACAGGTCTTGCACGCGGTCGCCGGCGGCGGTGTGGTCGTTGCGGGTGTAGAGCCCGCAGGCCTCGACCGTGCAGTCGACGTTCTCGTCGGCGGCGGCCGGCACTTCGATGTAGGCAGTGAACGCGCCGGTCGCGGTGTCGTCGAAGCTGCGCGCGCCGAACAGGCGCCAGGCGAAGGCCTCGTTGATCCAGTTCGACGGCGCCCACTGCACGACGCCTTCCTCGAACTCCTCGACCTCCTGCGAGCCGACACCGCCGAGGCAGGGCCCGGGCTTGCCGTCGAGCTCGTCGGGGATGCGGCAGACGGCGACGTAGAGGCCGCGGTCGCCGTCGTAGCCGGCCCCGGTGACGACGAGGCGGTCGCCGGCCTGCACCGCGCTGAGGTCGGGAGCGTTGCCGTTCTCGGCGGCGACACTGAGGGTGCGCTCGCGGCCGTCGTCGCCGGTGGCGGTCACCTCGGTCGGATACTCGCCGGCGGGCACGCGGCCCTGGCCCGACGATCCCTGCGGCGCGTGCATCACGATCGGGAGCGCGATGACGGCGACGACGATCAGCAACAGGGCGACGATGCCGCCGACGATCCACGGCCAGCGGCGGCGGCGGCTCTCAGGGGCGGCGGTCACTCGCTCAGTGTAATGAGCGGCGCGGGCTGCGACCCCAGGGCTGGCTAGGCTCTGCCCATGAGTTCGGCGCCTTCCGTCAGCGCGCGGCGCGTCTCGGCGCTCGAGCTCGTCGCGGTGCTCGTCGGCGGGCTGCTCGGCACGACGCTGCGCCTGCTCATCGACCTGGCGCTGGCCCACGACCTCGACGAGTTCGCGCTCAGCACGCTGCTCGTCAACACCCTCGGAGCCTTCGCGCTCGGCCTGCTGGTCGCGGCCCTGTGGCCGCGCGTGCCGGGGTGGGTGCGGGCCGGGCTGGGCCCGGGCATCCTGGGGTCGTTCACGACGTTCTCGGCGCTCGCGGTCTCGGTCGTCGCGCTCGGCCAGGCGGGCGATCTCGTCGGGGCGGTGCTGACCGTGGTGCTGAGCATCGGGCTCGGGATGCTCGCCGCGTGGTCCGGCCTCACCCTCGGTGCCCGGCTCGGGGTGACGGGTGGTGGCGGTCGACAGGCTCCCGAATCCAAGGACGTCGACCGGTGACCCCGCTGCTGGTGCTCGCCGTCGCCGTGGGCGGAGCCCTCGGCGCCGTGCTGCGTCACCTCGCGTCGGTGAGTGTCGCGGGGCGCGGCCGCATTCCGTGGGGCGTGCTCGTGGTCAACGTCGCGGGGTCGTTCATCGCGGGGCTCGCGCTGGGCCTGCCCCTCGACCCGACCGCGAAGCTCATCGTGCTCACCGGATTCTGCGGCGGCCTCACGACCTTCAGCACCCTGTCGGTCGACACCGTGCAACTGATTCTCGACGGCAAGCGGCGGGCCGCTGCGGTGAGCGTGCTGCTCAACCTCGCGCTCGGCATCCCGGCCGTGCTGCTCGGCCTCTTGCTGGGCTTGTTCCTAGGCCACGCCGCGGTCGGATCAGTCCTTTAGTCGAAGCAACTCCGAAATCCATCTGGTGGTTCTCAACTCCACAGGTCGTTTGTCTGACCAAAACGAGAGTATTGCGACGACCCCGTCCGAAGGCCGCACGCATAGGCCGTGGGGCTCGGTAACCCGTGCGAGGGGAGGGTGATGTTCCCTCTGCAGGCCAAGGGGGCAGAGACAAGATGAAGGATCCATACAAGCCCATAAGCGAACGGGTCTCGTTCGCTCGAGCCAGAGAGTGGCTGGACAAGGTCGACCATGGTGCACGGGTAGGGAAGAAGCACCACATAGTGCCCAGATGGGTGCTCGATAACTTTGCGAACGAGAAGTCTCAAGTATCTGTGCGCGATAGGAACTCCGGCGAACACTCGTTGCGCTCGGTAAACGACCTCGCGATAACTGACTTTTACACCACGGTCGACGTTGACGGGAACCTGAACTCGCAAATGGAGGACCTGCTTGGTGTCATCGAATCAGCCGCGCTGGACGTAGTGAGACGAGAACTTGCTGGCCTGAGCTTCCGTCGGTCTCATGAGATCAGTAGCGACGATCGGCTTGCTCTCGATGGCTTTGTGGCAATGCAGAAAGTCCGGGGCATGAGGACACGACGATCACTTGAGCTTCTAACGGACTGGCAGCTGAAGTTTCTGAACCAGGGAAAGCTGACCGTTGAAGAGATCAACGGGCTTGAGTTCATTCCCCACCAAAACGAACACATCAGGATGATGAATTCTCTGGTTGATCGGATCGCGGGGCACCTGTCGCGCAGACCCGCGTCCCTCCTAAAGTTGGATCGGCCTCTGCTGGTCATCAGCGACGAACCGGTGGTGCTTCGTCACGAGCAATCCGACAGTCGGACTCGTGCAGCCAAAGCGGATGGCCTGCCGCTCCCGAATGGCCAAGATCAGAACCCCGCAAACATTGTTTCGTTGACTTCGAACTCGGCTGGCGGATTGGCGATGGCTGATGACATCGGCTACCCCATCGGTCCCGACATGGTCATCTACTACGGGACTGGCTGGCGCCTGCCGGCGGTGGTCTCACTTGACCGAGCAGAGAGCAATCTGGTGGCGAGTTGGCTAAATGAGGAAGTGCTGGCGAACGCGGTCGGTTGGGTAGCCGCGAACCCCGCTCATCGGAACTTCAAGGGCTTCCACTTTCCTCCTCCTAGGCCGATCTTGAGGGTTTTCGACGGTGGGTCTGAGCCATCCAAAGTCCTTAACCGCAACTCAAGGTTCACGCCACAACGCTTTCGAAAGCCAGATACTCCCTTGGGCTTCGAGCGGGGGGAACGCTAAGCGAGAACCGAAGATTCAGTTCGCGTTGGCTCGCGACGCTGCTCAGCTGACGCGGAACTCCAGCACCCCGCGCAGCGGGCGTGCGTGCAGCTGGTACTGCGGCAGCACGCCCGGTCCGCAGGCGGCCGTGCCCGCGCCGTGCTGCGCGAGGTCGAGCACGACGTGGGTGCGGGCATCTGGAACCAGCAGGTGATCGTGGGTCGTCGCGGCGAGGGTCTCGGTCGACCACGGGCGCACAGTCAGCGCCACACCTTCCGGGGCGACGACCTCGAACGTCGATGACGACCCGGCCAGCCGCGCCCAGCGCACATCGGCGCGCGCCCCCGACTCCTGCGGGCGCACCGTGCGCTCGAGCATGCCGTCGAGGGTTCGGGTGAACCAGCCCCAGTGCGCGGCCTGGCCCGTGTCGGGGTAGGCCGGGCCGGGGCCGCGGCCGAACCAGCGCACCTCGTC
>JAIWOM010000199.1 GCA_020216895.1 Microcella sp. | reverse complement strand
GCGCCCGGTGGCGAGCGTGCTCGCCGCCCTCGACGCCTTCGTGCGCGCGGAGTGGGCCGGGCGGCTCATCCGCGGCTGGGACGAGCTGTGGCTCACCCGCCCGCGTGCGCTGGGCGACCGCATCGGGGCGGCGTGCCTCGGCGCCGCATCCGGTCAGACGGTCGTCGCCGACTCGACGACCGTGCTCATCTTCAAACTGCTGCGCGCCGCGATCGCCGACCAGCAGGCCGAAGACCCCGCGCGCGACGAGCTCGTCGTGCTCGCCGACGAGTTCCCCACCGACCGGTACATCGTCGAGCGCCTGGCCGCCGACCACGGGCTGACGGTGCGGTGGGTGGATGCTCCGCTCGACGCCGGCATCACCCCCGAGCTCGCCGCCGCGAGCGTGGGCCCGCGCACCATCGCCGCGCTGTTCAGCGGGGTCGCCTACCGCAGCGCCTGGTGGGCCGACATGGCCGCGGTGACGCGGGTGGTGCAGGCCGCGGGCGCGCGGGTCGTGTGGGACTGCTCGCACGCCGTGGGTTCCGTCCCGCTCGAGCTGGATGCGTGGGGCGTCGACTACGCGGTCGGCTGCTCGTACAAGTACTTGAACGGCGGCCCGGGCGCCCCGGCCTGGGCCTACGTCGCCGAGCGGCACCACGCGTCGCTGCGCAACCCGATTCCCGGCTGGCTCGGGGCGGCCGCGCCGTTCTCGATGACGGAGGGCTACAGCCCCGCCCCCGGCGTCGGATCGCTGGTGAGCGGCACCCCGCCGATCCTGAACATGGTGGCCATCGCCGAGATGGTGACGCTGATCGAAGCGGCGGGTATGCGGGCGATCCGCGAGAAGTCGATCGCGCTGACCAGCTACGCGATCGAGCTCGTCGACGCGCTCATCCCGAGCGCGACGGTCTCCACCCCGCGCGACCCGGCTCGCCGCGGCAGCCACCTGACGATCGACCACCCGAACTCAGCGGTCGCTGTGCAGCGGCTCTGGGCCGGCGGGGTCATCCCCGACTTCCGTCACCCGAGCGGCGTGCGCATCGGCCTCTCGCCGCTCAGCACGAGTTTCGCCGAGGTGGAGCGGGGCATCCGCGCGCTCGCCAGCGCCCTCGCGTAGGCAACCGCCCGCTCACCCAGATTTGGGCCCAAGGGGCGCAATCCACCTCGCGATGCGCCCGTGTGCCCCAGATCTGGCAGAAGGCTCGCGACCGCCGCGAGTAGCGTGGGGGCATGGCGAGCGTGCTGACCCCCGACCTGCTCGCGCGCGTGCGCGAGCGCGCGCCCGGCTACGACGCGGCGAACGGTTTCTTCTTCGAGGATCTCGCCGAGCTGCGGGCGGTCGGGTATCTGCGTCCGCGCAGCCTGAGCGAGGCATCCGCTGATCAGCGGCTGCTGGCCGCCCACGCGCCCGCGACGGCGCTCGGCCTCACCATGCACCTGGTCTGGATGGGCGTCGCGCGCGACCTCGCCGCCGCCGGTGACGACAGCCTGCAGTGGGTGCTCGATGACTGCGCGGCCGGCGAGCTGTTCGCCTTCGCGATCAGCGAGGCGGGCAACGACCGCGTCATGACCGACTCGGTGACGCGGGCTGAGCGGGTGGAGCCAGGGGAGCGCCCCGACGGGCACGGCGGCTGGGCGGTCACCGGCACGAAGATCTTCACGAGCCTGAGCCCGGCGTGGACGCGGCTCGGCGTGCTCGCCCGGCACGATCCGGGCGACACCGACCCGACCGGCGGCGGTTCTGACGCCGCCGCCGCGCGCATCATCCACGGCTTCCTCCTGCGGGACGCCCCGGTCTCGACCCCCGAGCGCTTCGAGCCGCACCCGGCCCCCGGGGTGACGATCACCCCCGACTGGAACACGCTCGGCATGCGCGCGACGCAGAGCCACACGACCCGCCTCGAGGCGGCGTTCATCGCCGACGAGCACGTCTCGCGCATCCTGCCCGTCGGGCCGGTCGCCGACCCGTTCCTGCTCGCGATCTCAGCGAACTTCCTCACCCTCATGGCAGCGGTCTACGCGGGGTTGGCCGACCGCGCGCTCGAGCTCGCCGTCGAGAGCGCGCACCGCCGCACGAGCCTCAAGAACGGCGGAGCCCCGCAGGCGCACGATCCCGACATCCGCTGGCGCATCGCGGATGCGGCGCTCGCGCTCGATGCCCTCGCACCTCAGCTCGCCGCCGTCGCGCACGATCGCGACCACGGCGTCGACCGGGGTGCGCGGTGGCACCGCGACCTGGCGGGGCTCAAGCACCGCAGCGTCGAGACCGCCCGGCACGTCGTCGACCAGGCGATGCGCATCGCGGGCGGCGGCGCCTACCGCACCACCGCCGAGCTGAGCCGGCTGCAGCGCGACGTGCTCGCCGGCATCTACCACCCGAGCGACCCGGAGGCCGTGCACGCGACCGTGGCGGCCGACCTGCTCGGCCCGCTGCCGTAGGCCTGCGGGTTCGGCAGGCAGACTCCCGCGGTCGAGCGGACTAGGCGATCCAGCCGAGCTCGCGCAGCCAGGCCTCACAGCTCCGCGTCCAGTCGACGGCGGTGCCGGCCTCAGCGACATCCTCGGCGCTGACCTGCTCGCACTCCCGCACGAGCCCGAGCCCGTGCCGACCGTTCGGGTACACGTGCAGGGAGTGCGGAATCCCGTAGCGGGCCAGCTCCCGAACAAGGCGGTACGGATGCTCGACCGGCACCACCGCGTCCTCCGCGGTGTGCCACACGAAGGTCGGGGGCATCGCGGGCGTGACGAGCCGCTCGACCGAGGTCGCGGCCCGCACCCACGGCGGTGCCCAGCGGCCGAGCAGCTGGCGGCGCGAGCCGCCATGCGTGGCGGTCATCATCGACACGACCGGATAGCACAGCACGGCGGCGTCGACCAGGCCGAGCGCCGCGGCATGGCCGGCGAGGTGCCCGCCGGCCGAGAAGCCCAGCACGCCGAGCCGGGTGACGCCCTCGGCGCGCAGCTCGGCTGCCCGCATCCGGAACGCCGTGATCGGGCCGGGATGCCGCGTGCGCACGGGGTAGGCGAGCACGCTCGCGTCGAGGCCAAGCCCGCGCAGCCACTCGGCGACCGGCTCGCCCTCGTGTGCGGCGCGGTAGCTGTAGCCGCCGCCGGGCAGCACGATCACGTGCGGGCGCTCGCCAGACATCGTCGTCGCCGTCACCGCCCGGTGAAGGCTGCGTTGAGCAGCTCGTCGATGCGCACGCCGACGTCGGGCTCGCCGGTGTCGAGGCGGTTGGTGAGCAGAACGACGCAGCGGCCTGAGTGGCGCGAGATCCACAGCTGCGAACGGCACCAGCCCTCGTGACCGAAGGTGCTGTGGTCGAGCAGGCTGGGTCGGTGCGGCAGGTTAAAGCCGATGCCGAAGTCCTCCGGGTGCCGGGTGCGATCGGCGTCGATCACCGTCAGGCCGCTCGTGCGCGGGCGCAGCATCGCCTCGAGGGTGATGCGGTGCACCACGCGGTCGTCGCCGGTGAGCAGCGACCGCCCGATGGCGAGCAGGTCGGCGGCGCGGGCGGCCGCGCCGGCCGCCGGG
>JAIWOM010000198.1 GCA_020216895.1 Microcella sp. | reverse complement strand
CACACCGAGCGCCGCACGCCCGGCACCGCGGCCGCCGCCCTCGACGCGGCCGAGCAGGTGCTGCGCCGCCACCGCTACCGCGTCGCCCGGTACACCGACGCGCGCGGTGTCTCGTCGATCTCGGCCGAGCGCGGCTACCTGCGCGAGACCGGCAACCTGGTCTTCCACTTCGCGCTCCTGGGTGTGCTGGCCACCGTCGGTCTGGCGGGCGGCTTCGGCTACAACGGGCAGCGGGTGATCATCCAGGATCAGACGTTCACCAACCAGCTCACCAGCTACGACTCGTTCAACCCGGGCCGCTTCTTCGATGAGGCCCGGCTCGACCCGTTCTCGATCCGCCTCGACGCGTTCGAGCCCGTCTACGACCTCAACCCGCTGACCGGCGCTCCGGTTCCGCTCGACTTCACCGCCGCGGTCACCGTCACCGAGAACGGCGTCGAGCGCCAGGAGGTCATCAAGGTCAACGAGCCGATCGGCATCGGCGGCACCACGAGCTACCTGCTCGGCAACGGCTTCGCCCCTTGGATCACCGTGTACGACCCGGAGGGCGTCGCGGTGTTCAGCCAGCCCGTGCCCTTCCTGCCGCAGGATGCCAACCTCACGAGCCTCGGCGTCATCAAGGTGCCCGACGGCCTCGCCGAGCAGCTCGGCATGATCGGCTTCTTCTACCCCTCGGCGGCCCCGCTCGAGTCGGGGGCGCTCACCTCGATCTGGCCGCAGCCCGACCAGCCGGTGCTGACCCTCAACGCCTTCGTCGGCGACCTGCAGCTCGACGAGGGGATCCCGCGCAACGTGTTCGCCCTCGAGACCGAGGACATGACGCAGATCACCGGCGGCGACTCCGGTGCCGACTCCCTCGTGCTGGCCCTCGGCGACACCATGGAGCTGCCCGACGGTCTCGGCTCGGTCGAGTTCACGAGCCTGCCCCGGTTCGTCAGCATCGACATCCACCACGACCCGACGCAGCTGGGCGTGCTCATCTCGTCGACGCTCGCCTTCTTCGGGCTCATCGTGAGCCTGTGGGTGCCGCGCCGCCGCGTCTGGGTCGTCGCCCGCGACGATGCCGACGGTGTGGCGCTGCAGTACGCCGGCCTCGCCCGCGGGGAGGACCCGGGTCTCGAGACCGCGGTCACCGAACTGGCGGATGCCCACGCTCAGCTGCTCGGCGGAGCCCCCGCCGAGGCGGCCGACGCGGCTCCCGCCCGCTAGTTCAGGTTCTGCTCGACGAGCGCCACCAGCTCGTCGAGGGTCTGGATCGTCACCGGCTCCCCGTCGAGGAAGAAGCTCGGCGTGCCCTGCAGGCCGAGCCCGACGGCGTCCTGCCGACCGAGGGCGACGACCTCGAGGGTCGCCGGGTCGGCCACGACGCGGTCATACTCGGCGAGGTCGAGGCCGAGCTGCTCGGCCAGCGAGCGGAAGGCGGCGGCCTGCGAGCCCGTGCCGCCGCTCCACTGCTGCTGCGTGGAGTAGAGCGCCTGGTACATCTCGACCGCGGCGCCCTGGGCGGCGGCGGCCTCGAACGCGAGCGCCGCATCCACCGCGTGGGGGTGGATCTCGGTGAGCGGGAAGTGCCGCACGACGATCTCGACGCGGTCGCCGTACTGGGCCTTGATCGCCTCGACGGCCTGGGCGGCGGCGGCGCAGGCGGGGCACTGGAAGTCGAGGAACTCCACCAGCTGCACCTCGGCCTCCGCCGGCTCGGAGAGGCGGTGCGCCTCGTCGCGGACGATCTGCGGCGTGCCCGCCTCGGGCGTCTCCGGCAGTGCGCTGCCGCCCGTCTGCCCGCCGAGGGTCGTGATGAGGATCGCGGCGATCGCGCCGATGAATGCGAGCGAGACGCCGACGGCGATGAGCTGCGCGGTGCGCGGCGACATCGCCTTCTTCGGGGTCTTCTTCGTCGAGCCGGGGGCAGGGGGTGCGGGAGGACGGGCCATTGCTCGAGCCTCCCACGTCCGGCTCGGTCGCGGGCAGGGTCGAAAGACCCTCGTCGGGCATCCGCACGCGTCTGCCTCTCAGGGTGAGCGCGTACCCTGGAGCCACCATGGAGAACCTCGCCGCGCTGTCGCTCGTCGCCGTCTACTCGGCGATGGGCGTGTACACGATCGCCTTCATCTTCTTCACGCTCGACCTGGCCAAGCGCAGCGCCGCGAAGCCCGTGTCCGCCGGCGCCATGAGCGTCGCATCCACCGCCCGCACCGTGCGTGCGAGCGCGGCGGGCGGCGTCGCTGTCGCCGAGCGGGTCGACACCTCGGCGACGGATGCTCCGCGCGCGACGAACGGCACCGTCTACGAGCGCATCGCCTTCGCGCTGGCGGTGCTCGGCTGGGTGCTGCACCTGGGCGCGACTCTGACGCGCGGCATCGCCGCGGAGCGCGTGCCGTGGGCCAACATGTTCGAGTTCGGCCTTACCGCCACCGCGATGGGCATGGGCGTCTTCCTGCTCGCGCAGCTCTGGAAGGACCTCCGCTTCCTCGGCGCGTACATCACGGGCTTCACGCTGCTCTCGCTCGGCATCGTCACCGTCAACTTCTACGTCGACGTCGTGCCGCTGCCGCCGGCGCTGCAGTCGGCCTGGCTCGTCATCCACGTGCTCGTCGCCACGCTCGCCACCGCGTTCTTCGCGATCGGCGCGGGCCTCTCGGTCATGCAGCTGATCCGCACGCAGCGCGAGGTGCGCAAGGTCGAGGGCCTGCGCTTCATGGACACCATGCCCGGCTCGACCGTGCTCGAGTCGCTCGCCTACCGCGTCAACGTGGTCGGCTTCGTGTTCTGGACCTTCACGCTCATCGCCGGCGCGATCTGGGCCGAGCGCACCTGGGACCGCTACTGGGGCTGGGACACCAAGGAGGTCTGGACCTTCATCATCTGGGTGCTGTTCGCCGGCTACATCCACGCGCGTGCCACCCGCGGCTGGCGCGGCGACCGCTCGGCCTGGCTGGCCATCATCGGCTTCTCGGCGGTCATCTTCAACTACACGATCGTCAACCTCTTCTTCAAGGGGCTGCACAGCTATAGCGGTCTTTAGGCCGCCCTACCCCGCCGGGGTCAGCGCCACCGGCACCCGCCCGCTGCCGGTGTCGAACTGGATCACCGGCGACGCCGGGTCGGTGCAGTCGAACGGCGCGTCGTTGATCGGGTCGCTCGCGATGATCGCGCCGAGGGTGTCGGAGGCGTCCTGGGTGACGCCCGCGATCGTGACGACGGTCGAGAGGCTGTTATCGCCCACCGTCGTCGTGATGACGCCGTCCTCGGCGCTCCAGGTGCCGCCGATCGAGCCGGTGGTCACGCCCTCGCCGACGAGGCCGCTGACGTCGAGCCGCAGCACGAACTCGGGCGTGTAGACGTAGTCGGTCTCGGTGAAGCTCAGCCCGGTGTCGCCGTCGATGGTGAGCGCGAGCCCCTCGGTGCTCGACGACACGGCGTCGTAGAACACCTGCATCTGCTCCTGGGTGATTCGCCAGTCGCCGATGAGGCAGCCCGGGTCGCTGGGGTCGGGGGCCGCGCTGGGTTCGCCGCTCGCAGCCGGGTCGGAGGCGCCGGGGTCGGCGTCGTCGGGTTCCGCGCCCACGCAGCC
>JAIWOM010000197.1 GCA_020216895.1 Microcella sp. | reverse complement strand
CGGCGCGGCAGCCCGGCGCACCACGGGGCGCTGCTGCGCGTCGACGGCGTGAGCCTGCTCAGCGCGAGCCCCGAGACCTTCCTGCGCGTCGCCGACGGGGTCGTGCAGACCCGGCCCATCAAGGGCACCCGTCCGCGGTCGCCCGAGCCCGAGCGGGATGCGGCGTTCGCCGCCGAGCTCGCCGCCGACGATAAGGAGCAGGCGGAGAATCTCATGATCGTCGACCTCATGCGCAACGACCTCGCGCGCGTGAGCGAGGTCGGCTCGGTCGTCGTCACCGGGCTGCACGAGGTCGAGAGCTACGCGCACGTGCACCAGCTCGTCAGCACGGTCGAGGGGCGCCTGCGGGAGGGGCTCGACGCGCTCGACGCGGTCGCGGCGTGTTTCCCGGCCGGATCGATGACGGGGGCGCCCAAGCGCCGGGCGATCGAGCTGCTCGATGGTACGGCTGGGCACGGCGGGCTCGAGCGCGGCCCGCGTGGCATCTACTCCGGCGCGTTCGGCTACCTCGGGCTCGATGGAGGAGCCGACCTGGCCATGGTCATCCGCAGCATCGTCGTCGAGGGCGGCCGTGCCACGGTGGGAGCCGGGGGCGGCGTGACCGCGCTGAGCGTGCCCGCGGCCGAGGTCGCCGAGATGCGGCTCAAGGCCGCCGCGCTGCTGCGGGCGCTCGGGGTGGAGCGGGAGGAGAGCGGCCGCGGCCCGCGGTAATCTGGGGGTTCTGCCCCCGCGACCCGGAGCGGGCATCCCGACGTGAATCGAAACGAGACCGAGCCGTGACCGACGAGCAGCACGACGACCTGCACCGCGACGAGAACGCGTACGACTTCGCCCGCATCGAGGCGCGCTGGGCGCCGGTGTGGGATGCCCTCCAGCCGTTCACCGTCGACGAGAACGACAGCAAGCCGCGCAAGTACGTGCTCGACATGTTCCCGTACCCCTCGGGCGACCTGCACATGGGTCACGCCGAGGTGTACGCGCTCGGCGACGTCGTCGCTCGCTACTGGCGTCAGCAGGGCTTCAGCGTGCTGCACCCGATCGGCTGGGACAGCTTCGGCCTGCCCGCCGAGAACGCCGCCATCAAGCGCGGCGCCGACCCCCGCGAGTGGACCTACGCCAACATCGCCCAGCAGCGCGCGTCGATGCAGCGCTACGCGACGAGCTTCGACTGGAGCCGCGTGCTGCACACCTCCGACCCCGAGTACTACCGCTGGAACCAGTGGCTGTTCCTGCGCATGTATGAGAAGGGCCTCGCCTACCGCAAGGCCAGCTGGGTCAACTGGTGCCCCAACGACCAGACGGTGCTCGCCAACGAGCAGGTCGTCGACGGTGCCTGCGAGCGCTGCGGCGCGATCGCCGAGAAGAAGAAGCTGACCCAGTGGTACTTCAAGATCACCGACTACGCCGACCGGCTGCTCGATGACCTGAACCAGCTCGAGGGCTCGTGGCCCTCGAAGGTGCTGACGATGCAGCGCAACTGGATCGGCCGCTCGACCGGTGCCGACGTCGACTTCGTCATCGAGGGCCACCACAGCCCGGTGACCGTTTTCACCACGCGCCCCGACACCCTGTTCGGCGCGACCTTCATGGTCGTCGCGCCCGACAGCGACCTCGCCGCCGAGCTGGCCTCGGGCTCGACCCCCGAGGTGCGCATGGCCTTCCAGGCCTACCTCGAGGAAGTACAGAAGAAGACGGAGATCGATCGGCAGGACACCACGCGCGAGAAGACCGGTGTCTTCCTCGACCGCTGGGCCATCAACCCCGTCAACGGCGAGCGCATCCCCGTCTGGGCCGCCGACTACGTGCTGGCCGACTACGGTCACGGCGCCATCATGGCCGTGCCCGCGCACGACCAGCGCGACCTCGATTTCGCGATCGCGCACGACCTGCCGGTGAAGGTCGTCGTCGACACCAACGCACCGGTGACCGGGGCGATCCCGGTGATCACGCCCGAGATGCTCGAGTCAGGAGAGGTGCCCCCGCTCGACCCGGTCGCGACCGGGCAGGCGCTCGCCGGCGACGGCCGCATGATCAACTCGGGGCCCCTCGACGGCCTGAGCAAGCAGAACGCGATCCAGCGCGCGATCGAGCTGCTGGAGGAGCGCGGCACGGGGAGGGCATCTAAGACCTACCGCCTGCGCGACTGGCTGATCAGCCGTCAGCGGTACTGGGGCACGCCGATCCCGATCATGTACGACGAGAACGGCGCCGAGATCCCGGTGCCGCTGGATGCTCTGCCGGTGCTGCTGCCCGACGCCGAGGGCATCGACATGAAACCGAAGGGCACCTCGCCGCTCGGCGGCGTCGCCTCGTTCGTCGAGACGACCACGCCCGACGGCCGCCCGGCCCGCCGCGACACCGACACGATGGACACCTTCGTCGACTCGTCGTGGTACTTCCTGCGCTTCCTGAACCCGAACGACGACACGCAGGCCTTCGACCCGGCGAAGGCCGAGCAGTGGGCGCCGGTCGACCAGTACGTGGGCGGCGTCGAGCACGCGATTCTGCACCTGCTGTATGCGCGCTTCATCACGAAGGTGCTGTTCGACCTCGGCTACGTGAGCTTCACCGAGCCGTTCAGCGCGCTGCTGAACCAGGGCATGGTCATTCTCGACGGCGCGAAGATGTCGAAGTCGAAGGGCAACCTCGTCTACTTCACCGAGGAGCTCGACCAGTACGGCGTCGACGCCGTGCGCCTCACCATGGCGTTCGCCGGCCCGCCGGAGGACGACATCGACTGGCGCGACGTGTCGGTGACGGGCTCGCAGAAGTTCCTCGCGCGCGCCTGGCGTCTCTCGGGCGAGGTGACGTCGCCGGTGGATGCCGACCCGGCTCTCGGCGACCAGGCTCTGCGCCGGGTGACGCACAAGTTCCTGGCCGAGGTGCCGCCTCTGATCGAGGCGTTCAAGTTCAACGTCGCCGTCGCGCGCACCATGGAGCTCGTCAACGCGATCCGCAAGGCCGTCGACAGCGGCCCCGGTGCGGGCGACCCCGCCGTGCGCGAGGCCGTCGAGACGGTCGCGATCGCGCTCTCGCTGTTCGCCCCCTACACGGCGGAGGACATGTGGGACCGCCTCGGCCGCCGCGACGAGACCGCCGGCCGCGACGGGCTGGTCGCCTTCGCCGGCTGGCGCAAGGCCGACCCGCTACTGCTGGTCGAGGACTCGGTGACGGCGATCGTGCAGGTCGACGGCAAGGTGCGCGACAAGCTCGAGGTCAGCCCGACGATCGGCGCGGAGGAGCTCGAGGCGCTCGCCCGCGCCTCGGCCGGCGTGCAGCGCGCGATCGGCGACAAGCAGATCGCGAACGTCATCGTGCGCGCCCCGCGGGTCGTCAACATCGCCACCGCCAAGTAGGCGATTCCCCGGTTTCGACGCCTGCCCCGGGCGACGGGATGCGGAGTCCTAGCCTGCCGCGGTGACCGACCTCTCTGCCGCCGCTGCGTCGGGGAGCGATGGCCCGCCCGTGCGGCCTCTGCCCGTGCAGCCTCTGCCGGTGCGGAGCCCGCGCGTGCGCGCCGCGCTCGGCGGTGTGGTCGTGCTCGCACTGCTGGGAGTCGGGGCCGCCGTCGTGGCGACCGTG
>JAIWOM010000196.1 GCA_020216895.1 Microcella sp. | reverse complement strand
GCTCGGCTTCGCGCTGCAGACCCTCGTCGCCACCGATACCGTGACCGTGCCCGGCGTCGCGCAGATCACCCTCGTCGTCGCCACGCTCGTGATCTCCGCCGCGATCGGCATCGGCACGGCGGTCGCGGCGGCGATGGCCCTCCGTGCAGCGCCGCGCCTCGGCGGCCGGGCGATCGCGTCGATCGCGCTCGGCGTGAGCATCCTGCTGGGGCTTGCCCCGGTGCTGCTGCTCGTCGCCATCGGGCTCGCCGGCGGCGTCTGACCGCCCCGGCCGCCGCCGCACGTCAGCGGTTGATGGCCCAGTAGATCATCAGCATCGTGACGATCGCGCCCGCGATGAAGTTCAGCAGCAGGAAGCGCTTCCAGCCGCGGTTAGCGGTCTCGGCGGTCTCGTCGGTGATCATCCAGAACTGCGCGGTGATCGCCACGTAGGGCAGGGCCGCGGCGATCGCGAGCGGCCCGGGCCAGTCGGTGCCGAGCACGAGCAGGCCGGCGAGCGCGTAGGCCGCGACCGACAGCCGGGTCGTCAGGCGCGCACCCAGCACGGTCGCGATCGAGGCGAGCCCGCCCTCGCGATCGGCGATGACGTCCTGCACCGCACCGAAGGCGTGCGAGGCCATGCCCCACAGGAAGAACGCGATCAGGATCAGCCACAGCGCGGGCGTCCAGGTCGCCCCGGCGAGCACCAGTCCGTACACGGCGGGGCTCACGAAGTGCGTCGACGAGGTGATCGAGTCGAGCACCGGCTTCTCCTTGAAGCGCAGCCCCTTCATCGAGTACGCGATCACCGCGAAGACGCTCACCGCGAGCACCAGCCACGACAGCGGCGAGCCGAGCACCACGAGCACGACGAGGAACGGAACGTTCGAGATGACCGCGGCCCACAGCGTCGTGCGGTGGATGCTCGGGTCGAGCAGCGCGCCCTCCACGCCGCCCTTGCGCGGGTTGCGGAGGTCGCTCTCGTAGTCGAAGACGTCGTTGATGCCGTACATCGCGAGGTTGTACGGGATCAGGAAGTAGATCGTGCCGACCCAGAACGCCAGGTCGAGCCGGCCGGTCGTCAGCAGGTAGGCCGCGGCGAACGGGAAGGCGGTGTTGATCCAGCTCAGGGGGCGCGAACTGACGAGCAGCTGACCGAGGGTCCTCACGGCTCCCTATCCTGCTGGGTCGGCGAGCGCCGCAGCAGCTCCCACACCGAGGGCAGCAGCACGAGGGCCGCGACCGTGTAGGCGAAGTCCTCGATCGGCGCGATGCCGATGCGCACGCCGCTGATGAGGCTGTCGTCGTAGGCGACGATGCCGGTGCCGATGATCACGTTGTCGAAGATCGCCGTGAGGGTCAGCATCAGGATCGCCGCGAGCCCGACGGCCTTCCAGCGCGGCGAGCGCCGGGCGCGCACGGCCGCGACCGCGACGACGCCGACCGCGAGCAGGAAGGGAGTGTTGAGCAGGAGGTACGTCATCGCCCGGCCTCCGCATCCGTCGCCGGGGCGGCACCGGCGGGGCCACCGGATGCCCGGCGCGCGGCCCACCGATCGAGCAGGTCGCCGGCCGCGGTGTACGCGATCATCGTGTTGTAGCAGAGCAGCGTGAGGAAGAAGACCTCCTCGAGCGGCAGCTCCGGCCCGACCAGCACCCCCGTCATGAAGTCGGTCGCGCCGCGGAAGAACACGCCGAGCATGATGCCGCCGAGATCCCACAGCAGGAAGAACGCGACTCCGAGCGGCAGCACGATCGCCGCCCGGCGGGCGTCGCGCCAGAAGAACAGCCGGAACCGCCGGTCGAGCACGACCATGCCGGTGATCGAGATCAGCAGCGCACCGAGGTACGCGAAGTTCACGAGCTCCACGGGGCGTCCAGCGGCTAGGCGGTCGTCGTCGCGCCCGAGCGCACCGTCGGCACGAGCGGCTCGGGCAGCGCCTCGGTCGAGGTGTCGCCGCGCAGGCGCTTGACGAGGATCTCGGCGCTGATCAGGCACATCGGCAGGCCGATGCCGGGGATGGTGGACCCGCCCGCGTAGTACAGGCCCTTCACCTTCTTCGAGACGTTGCCGGCCCGGAAGAACGCGCTCTGCGACAGGATGTGCGCCGGCCCGAGCGCGGTGCCGCGCCAGGCGTTGAGGTCGTCGTTGAAGTTGCCGGGCCCGTAGGTACGACGCACGACGATGCGCTCGGCGAGGTCGGGGATGCCCGCCCAGTCGGCGATCTGCGCGATGATGCGGTCGGCGTACACCTCGAGCGGGGTGTCGCCGTCGCCGTCGACATCGCCGCGACCGAAGCTCAGGTGCGGCGGCGCCGGCACGAGCACGAACACGTTCTCGTGGCCCTCGGGCGCGACCGAGGGGTCCACCCCGCTCGGCTTGCAGATGTAGAGCGAGGCCGGGTCGGGCAACGCGGGCTGCGGGCCGAAGATCTTCTCGAAGTTCTCCCGCCAGTTGGCCGTGAACAGCAGCGTGTGGTGCTCGAGCTGCGGCAGCTCGCCCTTGATGCCCAGGTAGAGCAGGATCGCGCTGGGGCCCGGGGTCTTCTTGTCCCAGTACTCCTGGGGGTAGGTCTGCAGTTCGCGGGGCAGCAGCTGGGTCTCGCTGTGGTGCAGGTCGGCAGCCGAGACGACGATGTCGGCCTCGACCACCTCGCCGCTGGCGAGCTCGACGCCGGTGGTCTGCTTCGTGGTCGGGTCGACAATGATGCGCGCCACGGGCGACCCGGTGCGGATGCTCACCCCCTGCTGCTCGGAGACCGCGGCGATGCGCTCGATGAGCTTCGTGAAGCCGCCCATCGGGTAGAGCACGCCGTCGGTCATGTCGAGGTGCGACATGAGGTGGTACATCGCCGGGGTGAGGAACGGCGACGAGCCGAGGAACACCGCGGGGTAGCCGAGGATCTGCCGCAGGCGCAGGTCGCGGAAGCGGCGACCGACGTAGTCGTCGAGGTTCTGGAAGAGCATCTTCACGAGCTTGGCCGAGCGCTTCAGCACGTCACCGCGCAGCAGCGGGCCATAGCTGGCGAAGCTCGTGTAGAGGAAGCGCTTCTTGGCCATCTCGTAGGTGTCGACCGCCGAGTCGAGATAGCGCTCGAGCTTCTTGCCCGCGCCCGGCTCGATCGACTCGAACAGGGCGATGTTCTCCTCACGCGAGGCGGCGATGTCGGTCGGGGTGTCGAAGCCCTGGGTGATGACGCGGTACCCGGGGTCGAGCTGCACGAGCTCGAGCTGCTCGGCGGCGCTCGTGCCGCACAGCTTGAAGAAGTGGTCGAAGACCTCAGGCATGAGGTACCACGAGGGGCCCATGTCGAACCGGAAGCCGTCCTTCTCCCACGACCCGGCACGGCCTCCCAGCTCGTCGCGCTTCTCGACGAGTGTCACGTCGTGCCCGTCGCGGGCGAGCAGGGCGGCGCTCGAGAGGCCGGCGATGCCTCCGCCGATGACGACAACGCGGCTCATGATCAGGCTCCGATCGATGCAGGGCGCGCAGAGCTGGTGCGAGCGCTGCGCGGGCGGGGGGTGCGGCCGGCGAGAGCGCCGAGGGCGATGCGGGCCTTCACCGGGTCGGGCACGCGCACGCGGGCGCGGATGAGCTCGGTCGCC
>JAIWOM010000195.1 GCA_020216895.1 Microcella sp. | reverse complement strand
CTCGCCGACCGAGTGCCCCGCGACAGCGCCGACGCGCTCCCGGCGGCCCTCGAGCAGGGCGTGGGCGCTCAGCAGGCTGGCCGCGACGATGAGCGGCTGCGCGATCGCGGTGTCGCGGATCGTGTCGGCGTCGGAGACGGTGCCGTGCGCCACCAGGTCGATGCCGGCGGCCTCGCCGTACTGCTCGAGGCGGGCGCGGTGCGCGGGGTCGGCGATCCAGGGCTCGAGGAAGCCGGGGGTCTGGGAGCCCTGGCCGGGGGCCACGACGACGATCATGAGGACAATCCTTCCAAGGAGTGGAGGGGGGTGATGGTGCGGAAGTCGTGCACAAACGTACAACGGGCTTGGAGATGGTCGACAGCGCGGGGCGCCGCCGTCGGGCCCGGGTTCAGCGGCGCGCGGGCGGCTCCGGCTCGGCGATCGACCCGACGATGAGCGCGCACTGCAGGATCAGCGCCTCGCGCGCGCCGGTCGCGTCCCACCCGATGACCTCGCTGATGCGCTTGAGGCGGTACCGCACGGTGTTGGGGTGCACGAACAGCTCGCGGGCGGTGGCCTCGAGGCTGCGGCCGTTGTCGAGGTAGGCCCAGAGGGTGAGCAGCAGCTCGGGATTGTGGGCCTTGAGCGGCTTGTAGATGCGCCCGATGAGGGTGTCCCGGGCGATCGGGTCGCCCGCGAGCGCCCGCTCGGGCAGCAGGTCGTCGGCGAGGGTCGGCCGCGGGGCGTTGCGCCACGAGCGGGCGACGGCGAAGCCCGCGAGGGCCGCCTTCGCGCTCTTGCCCGCCTCGACCACGTCGGGCACTTCCGGGCCGAGCACGAGATTGCCGGCCCCGAAGCTCGGCTCGAGCGCCTCGGCGATCTGCTGGAAGGTGTGTTCGGGCTCGGTCGCGGCCTCGTCCTCGCCGCGCGGTCGCGCTCGGCCGATGACGACGACGAGGCGGTTGCCCTGCACGCCGATGAGCACGTCGGCATCGACGTGCCGGGCCGTGCGCCGGATCTGGTCGACGTCGACGATCCGCGGCGTCGTCCCGACCAGCACGCACACCTCGCCGTGCCCGTTCCAGCCGAGCGCCGCGATGCGGCTGGGCAGCTCGTTGTCGTACTCGCCGGAGAGGATCGAGTCGACGACGAGCGCCTCGAGACGGGCATCCCACAGCCCCCGCGCCTCGGCGGCGCGCGCATAGACGTCGGCGGCGGCGAACGCGATCTCGCGGCTGTAGAGGAGGATGCCGTGCCGCAGGTTCTCGTCGCGGTCGCGGACGCGGTCCTCGACCACCTCGACGACGACGCGGATCAGCTGCAGCGTCTGCTGCAGGCTCACCGAGCGCAGCAGCTCGCGGGGAGCGGCCCCGAACACGTCCGCGGCGATCCACGGCTGCGACGTCGGGTCGTCGTACCAGCTGATGAACGAGGTGATGCCGGCCTGCGCGACGAGCCCGACGGCCGAGCGGCGGCTGGGCGGCATGGTGCCGTACCAGGGCAGGGTGTCGTCGAGCCGCTTGAGCGTTGCCGTCGCCAGCTCGCCCGAGATGTTGCGCAGCCACTGCAGGGTCTGCGCTTTCGTCAGCTCTGCCACCGTGCTCCCTCTCTGCACCGAGGGGGCCGTGCGGGCGCCGCGCGCCGACCGTGCCCCCTCGTCGGATGCCGTGCTACGCCTCGCCGCCCGCCGAGCCGGTCGTGCCGGCCGTCACGTCGTAGAGCCGGTACTTCTCGATCGCCGCGGGAACCGCGCTCGGGTCGACCGCTCCGCGCCGCGCGAGCTGCTGCAGCGTGCGCACCACGATCGACGGGCCGTCGATCGTGAAGAAGCGGCGGGCCGCCGGGCGGGTGTCGCTGAACCCGAAGCCGTCGGCTCCGAGCGTGGCGTAGTCGCCCGGCACGAAGGGCCGGATCTGGTCGGGCACCGCGTGCATGAAGTCGCTCACGCCGATGAACGGCCCTTCCGCGCCCTGGAGGGTGCGGGTGAGGTACGGCACCTTGGGGGCCTCGGTCGGCCGCAGGAAGTTGTGCTCGTCGACGGCGAGACCGTCGCGGCGCAGCTCGTTCCAGGAGGTGACGCTCCACACGTCGGCGGCGACGTTCCAGTCGGTGGCGAGCAGCTGCTGCGCCTCGAGCGCCCAGGGCACCGCGACGCCGGAGGCAAGGATCTGCGCCTTCGGGCCGAGCGCACTGCTCGTCGACAGCTTGTAGATGCCGCGCAGCACGCCCTCGACGTCGAGACCCTCGGGCTCGGCCGGCTGCACGATCGGCTCGTTGTAGACCGTCAGGTAGTACATGACGTTCGGGTCGGGGTGGCTGCCGCCGTACATCCGCTCGAGGCCGGCGCGCATGATGTGGCCGATCTCGTAGCCGAACGCGGGGTCGTAGGTGATGACGGCCGGGTTGGTGCTCGCGAGCAGCGGCGAGTGGCCATCCGCGTGCTGCAGGCCCTCGCCGGTCAGCGTCGTGCGCCCCGCGGTGGCTCCGATGATGAAGCCGCGCGTCATCTGGTCGCCGGCCGCCCAGAAGGCGTCACCGGTGCGCTGGAAGCCGAACATCGAGTAGAAGACGTAGACCGGGATGAGCGGCTCGCCGTGCGTGGCGTAGCTCGTTCCGACCGCCGTGAAGGCCGCGACGGCGCCCGCCTCGTTGATGCCCGTGTGGATGATCTGCCCCTGCGGGCTCTCCTTGTAGGCCAGCAGCAGCTCGCGGTCGACCGAGGTGTAGTGCTGGCCGTTCGGGTTGTAGATCTTCGAGGTCGGGAAGTACGCGTCCATGCCGAACGTGCGGGCCTCGTCGGGGATGATCGGCACGATGCGGTGGCCGAACTCCTTGTCCTTCAGGAGGTCCTTGAGCAGGCGCGCGAAGGCCATCGTCGTGGCGACCTCCTGCTTGCCCGAGCCCTTCTTCGCGACCTCGTAGGTCGCGGCATCCGGAAGCGAGACCTGGGTGTACTTCGAGCGGCGCTCGGGTACGTAGCCGCCGAGCGCACGGCGGCGCTCCTGCAGGTACTCGATCGCCGGGTCGTTCGCGCCCGGGTGGTAGTAGGGCGGGCGGTACGGGTCGGCCTCGAGCTGCGCGTCGGTGATCGGGATGCGCATCTCGTCGCGGAACTGCTTGAGGTTGTCGAGCGTGAGCTTCTTCATCTGGTGGGTCGCGTTGCGCCCCTCGAAGCTCGGGCCGAGGCCGTAGCCCTTGACGGTCTTCGCGAGGATGACGGTCGGCTGGCCCTTGTGCTCGCTCGCCGCCTTGAACGCGGCGTACACCTTGCGGTAGTCGTGGCCGCCGCGCTTGAGCTTCCAGATCTGGTCGTCGGTGTAGTCGGCGACCATCGCCGCGGTGCGGGGGTCGCGCCCGAAGAAGTGCTCGCGGATGAACGCGCCCGACTCGGCCTTGTAGGTCTGGTAGTCGCCGTCGGGCGTGCGGTTCATGAGGTCGCGCAGCGCGCCCTCGTGGTCCTGCTCCAGCAGGGCATCCCACTCGCGGCCCCAGATGACCTTGATGACGTTCCAGCCGGCGCCGCGGAAGAAGCTCTCGAGCTCCTGGATGATCTTGCCGTTGCCGCGCACCGGCCCGTCGAGGCGCTGCAGGTTGCAGTTGATGACGAA
>JAIWOM010000194.1 GCA_020216895.1 Microcella sp. | reverse complement strand
CGGTGCCGCCCGACTGCAGCGCGTTCTCGACGGCGGAGCGCACGACCCCACCGAGCAGCCGGGCCGACTGCTCGGTGGGGTCGTGCGCTCCGCCGTCGAGAACGCGCTGCAGTCGGGCGGCACCGACGGCGCCGGCGACGGCGCGGATAGGCTCATCCGGTGAGCTCCACCCCCACGCCGGCCCTGCCGCCGGTCGAGTCGACCATCGCCGGACTGCGATCTCGCCTCGACGCCGCGCGCGCCGCTGGGCGCACCATCGCCCTCGTGCCGACCATGGGCTCGCTGCACGAGGGGCACCTCGCCCTCGTCGAGCGGGCGCGCGAGACCGCCGACGTCGTCATCGTGTCGATCTTCGTCAACCCGATGCAGTTCGGGCCGACCGAGGATTTCGACCGCTACCCCCGCGACCTCGAGGCCGACCGCGCCGCCCTCGCCGGGCTCGGCGTCGACGCGGTGTTCGCCCCCGCGGTCGACGAGATGTATCCGACCGGCCCCGTGCAGACCCGCGTCACCGCCGGTCCGGTCGGCGGTCTGTTCGAGGGCCGCTCCCGCCCCGGCCACTTCGACGGCATGCTCACCGTCGTCGCCAAGCTGCTCGCCATCTCCCAGCCGCACGTCGTCGTCTTCGGCGAGAAGGATGCCCAGCAGGTGTTCCTCGTGCAGCGCATGGTGCGCGACCTCGACATCCGCGCCCGCGTCGACGTGGTCGAGACCGTGCGCGCCGCCGACGGGCTCGCCCTCTCGAGCCGCAACAGTTACCTCGACGACCGGCAGCGGCGTGCGGCTCGCTCGATCCCCGACGCGCTCGAGGCCGCCCAGTCGGCCGCCGACCGCGGAATCGATGCGGTGCTCGCCGCCGCGCAGGGCGTGCTCATGGGCGCCGAGGGGGTCGAGCTCGACTACTTCGCGGTCGTGCGCCCCGACACCTTCCAGCCCGTCGACGACGACCATCGCGGCCCGGCCCGCGCCCTCATCGCCGCGCGGGTCGGCTCGACCCGGCTCATCGACACCGCGCTGCTGCACCTGGGCTGAGCCGGGCTCGGCCCGAGCATCCCGCTCTCGGAGCAACGACGGAGACGCGGCTGTTCCACACCCGAAAACCGCAGTCGGTCGGCCGTTCCACAACCTGTCTCCGTCGTTCGTCCGAATCTCGCCGCCGGTAGGCTGGGGGTCTGATGAGCGAGAACACCGCACCCGCCGACGCCGACACCCCTGAACCGACGGTCGAGGAGATCGCCGAGCAGAAGCAGGTGCGCCTCGACAAGCGCCAGCGGCTGCTCGACGCCGGAATCGACCCCTACGCGGTCGGCCTGCCGGTCACCGACACGATCCCGGATGTCCGCACGCGGTTCCCCAACCTCGAACCCGACACCGCCACGGGCGAGCGGGTCGCCCTCGCCGGCCGCATCGTGTTCAGCCGCAACACCGGCAAGCTGTGCTTCGCCACCCTGCAGGCGGGCGACGGCAGCCGCCTCCAGGTGATGGTGAGCCTCGCCGAGGTGGGCGACGAGAGTCTGGACCGCTGGAAGGACTTCACCGACCTCGGCGACCACGTCTTCGTCGAGGGCGAGGTCATCACGAGCCGCCGCGGCGAGTTGAGCATCATGGTGTCGAACTGGGCGATCGCCGCGAAGGCGATCCTGCCGCTGCCCACCCTGCACAAGGAGCTCAGCGAGGAGACGCGCGTGCGCCAGCGCTACCTCGACCTGATCGTGCGCGAGCAGGCGCGGCAGACGGTGCGCGCCCGCGCCGTCGCCGTCGCCAGTCTGCGCAGCACCTTCGCGAGCCACGGCTACCTCGAGGTCGAGACGCCGATGCTGCAGACGATGCACGGCGGAGCATCCGCCCGCCCGTTCGTCACCCACTCGAACGCCTTCGACACCGAGCTGTACCTGCGCATCGCGCCGGAGCTGTTCCTCAAGCGCGCGGTCGTCGGCGGCATCGAGCGGGTGTTCGAGATCAACCGCAACTTCCGCAACGAGGGGGCCGACTCGACGCACAGCCCCGAGTTCGCGATGCTCGAGGCGTACCAGGCTTACGGCGACTACCACCAGATGGCCGACCTGACGCAGGAGATGATCCAGAACGCGGCCGAGGCCGTGAGCGGGTCGCACGTCGTCACCTGGGCCGACGGCACCGAGTACGACCTCGGCGGCGAGTGGGACCGCCTCAGCATGTACGACTCGCTGAGCGCCGCCGCCGGCGTCGAGATCACGCCGCAGACCCCCATGGCCGAGCTGAAGAAGCTGGCGGATGCGGTCGACATCGAGATCGACCACCCGCTGCCCGGCAAGTACGTCGAAGAGCTGTGGGAGCACTTCGTCAAGGGTGACCTGGTGCGGCCGACCTTCGTCATGGACTTCCCGGTCGACACCAGCCCGCTCGTGCGCGAGCACCGCTCGCGGCCGGGCATAGTCGAGAAGTGGGACCTCTACGTGCGCGGCTTCGAGCTCGCCACCGCGTACTCCGAGCTCGTCGACCCGGTCATCCAGCGCGAGCGCTTCGTGGCCCAGGCGGCGCTCGCCGCGGGCGGCGACCCCGAGGCCATGCGCCTCGACGAGGCCTTCCTTACCGCGCTCGAGCACGGCATGCCGCCGTCGGGCGGCATGGGCATGGGCATCGATCGGCTGCTCATGGCGCTCACGGGCCTCGGCATCCGCGAGACGATCCTGTTCCCGCTGGTCAAGTAGAGGGCAGGTAGGGTCGGCGCATGGTCTTCAATCGGGATGACGAGCTCAAGCTGCCCGGCGACGAGAACAAGAAGCCGGCCATCAGCATGAACCGCCTGGCGCTCTGGCTGGTCGTCGGCGGCATCGGCGCCTACCTGCTGATCTCGGGTGTGATCGGCATCATCGCCAAGGGCTGATGATTCGTCAGTACCCCCAGGATGGGGGACTCACGGGGGCAGCGGTGCGCGCCTAGCCTGGCGGTACCCGCACGACCATCACCCGAATCCGCGCGGAGGCCCCGTCGCCTCCTCGTCTCGCCCGACCCGAACGGCGACGCCATGACCTCTCACCGCCTTCGCGCACTCGTCGCGGGCGTGCCCATCGTGCTGATCGCGGTGCTCGGAGTCGGCACGGCCGCTCAGGCCGCGGACGCCCTGCGCATCACCTCGCCGCTCGCGGGCACGACCGTCTCGGGGCCCCTCGCCGTCGAGGGCTCGATCACCACCGAGGGCGCCGTCGAGGTGCAGGTCGGGCTCGCGCCTCAGCTGCTCGGCGAGTGCGGCGCGGTCGTCGTGTCGAGCAACGTCGAGGGGGCGGGCGCGTTCAGCGTGAGCATCCCGACCACCGAGGTGCCCGATGGCGTCTACTGCCTCGTCGCGGTCGCCGATGCGGGTCACCTGTCGGCCGTGCTCGCCGACATCACCGTCAACAACACCGTGACCGCGGGTGAGGAGGTCGACGAGCTGCAGCTGTCGACCGAGGCGCTCGGCGGAGCCCACGACGACGGCCCCCTCGCCTCGGCTGCTCCGCCGGCGGTGCTCAGCCTGGTCGGCAACCCGCCGCTGCTGGGTGCGGTCGTGCTCGGGCTCACCCTCGCGCTCGCCGTCGTCGTGCTCGGCGCCGGGCTCTGGGGGCGCCGCCGCACCG
>JAIWOM010000193.1 GCA_020216895.1 Microcella sp. | reverse complement strand
ACCGCGCTTCGCCGCGGCCCTGCTCGCCGCCAGCGCCCGCTTCGGACCCGGCGTGCGCGGGGCCCTGCGCGGCCTCCACGCCGTGCAGATCCCGGTGCGGGCGATCGGCCTCGACACGGTCTCCCCCGCGCGCCTCCGGGCCTATCAGCGGGCCGGGGTCGAGGTGCACATCTGGACGGTGAATGAGGAGCCGGAGATGCGGCGGCTGCTCGCGCTCGGCATCGACGGCCTCGTCACCGACCGCGCCGACCTCGCTGTGGAGGTGCTCCGAACCCTCCGGTGAGGCTGTCAATCCTCTGGGAAGGACGCCATCCCGGTATACCCACCCCCGGTCCTGGGTCTATACCTATACATAGACTTTCGCGGGGGGCTCCCCCGCCGACCGATGCGGAGGGGTGGGGATGGCCGAACGCACACTGCGCGGCATGCGACTCGGCTCGCAGAGCATGCAGAGCGAGGAGGGCGTCGAGTTCGCCGAGCGCCAGCGCGCTCAGTACCGGACCGCCGAGGGCGAGATCTTCGACGTCATCTTCGCCGCCGACGCCGAGCTGCCCGACGTCTGGGAGTCTCCCAAGAGCGGCAAGGAAGGCGTGCTGCTCGCGCCCGACGGCACCCCGGTCGACATCGAGGTGGGAGAGGCGAAGCCGGCTCGCACCCACTGGGACATGCTCCTCGAGCGTCGCACGCGCGACGAGCTGGAAGAGCTGCTGCAGGAGCGGCTCGAACTCCTGCGCGCCCGCCGCGGCGGCGGAGAGCGGATCGGCGCCTAGGCGCCGATCGACCCGGGGCTCACGAGCCCCGCTGTGCGGTGGAGCGGATCGGCCCGCGCCCGAAGCGGGCCGAGACGCCCCACGCCGTCACGCGCGCAAGCGCCTCGAGCACGATGCCCGGCCCCATCTTCGAACGGCCGTTCGCGCGCTCGACGAACGCGATCGGGTGCTCGACGATGCGCCCCCCGGCCGCTTCGATACGCCAGGCGAGCTCGACCTGGAAGCAGTAGCCCTGCGAGGACACCACGGCGCGGTCGAGCCCCCTGAGCGCAGAGACCCGGTACGCGCGGAAGCCGGCCGTGATGTCGCGCACGCGCGAGCGCAGCATCCACCGCGCGTAGCGGTTGCCGGTGCGCGAGATCGCGAGGCGGTGTCGGGGCCAGTTGACCACCGACCCGCCCGGCACCCACCGCGAGCCGATGACCAGGTCGGCGGGCGTCGTCGCGAGCAGGCCGAGCATGGTCGGCAGCTCGGCAGGATCGTGCGAGCCGTCGGCGTCGATCTCGACGACCGCCTCGTAGCCCTCGGCCGCAGCGCGGGCGAAGCCGTCGAGGTAGGCGGCGCCGAGCCCCTGCTTGCCGGGCCGGTGCGCGACCCGCAATCGATCGTCGGCGGCCGCCAGCTCGTCGGCGATCGCGCCCGTGCCGTCGGGCGAGGCGTCATCGAGCACGAGCACGTCGGCCTCCGGCACGGCGGCGCGGATGCGCGCGACGATCGACCGGATGCTCGCCGCCTCGTTGTACGTCGGCACGAGCACGAGCGTGCGCATCATGCGCGCCGCCGCGGGGCGAGCAGACCGCCGAGCACGATCGCCGCGAGCCCGAACAGGATGACCCCCCACTCGAGCGTGCGCCCGAGCGCGTGCGCCGGGGTGACGGTGTCGCTCAGCGGAACCTCCTGCACCATGGTGCCGGGCTCGAACAGCGGCAGGCTGTCGAGGGTGGAGCCGTCGGGCAGGATGATCGCGCTCGCCCCCACGGTCGAGGCGTTCACGAGGGTACGGCCCGATTCGACGGCGCGCAGCCGGGCGATCGCCAGCTGCTGCACGCTCTGGTCGCTGACGCCGAAGTCGGCGTTGTTGGTGGGCGCGAGCAGAATCTGGGCGCCCGCGTCGAGCTGCTCGGCGAGCAGGTCGTCGTCGACGATGTCGTAGCAGATCGAGATGCCCGCGATCACACCGTCGATCGAGACGACGGTGTCGCGCGTGCCGAAGGTGTAGTCGCGCGGCACGAGGTCGAACAGGTCGGGCGCGAGCGGGTAGAAGAACTCGCGGGCCGGCAGGTACTCCGCGAACGGCACGGGGTGCTTCTTGTCGTACTGGTCGAGCGGCCCCTCGCCCGCCTCCCACAGCAGCACCGAGTTGAAGGTCTCCTCCACTCCTTTCGTCTCGGTCGCCGTGATCGTGCCGACGACGAGCGGGGCGTCGAGCCGGTCGCTCACCAGGTCGAGCACCGAGGCGGCGTACTCGCTGCGCAGCGGGTCGAGGTCGCTGGCGTTCTCGGGCCACACGACGACGTCGAGCTCGAGGCCCCGGTCGAACAGGGTGCGCGTCGCGTCGTAGTGGTCCTGCAGGATCTCGCCGCGCTCGTAGTCGGCGAACAGGCCCGCGTTCGAGTCGCCCTGCACCGCGGCGACCGAGAGTGTGCCGGTGGTCGCGATCGGCACGGCCGGCCAGGCGAGCAGGGCAGCGGATGCTCCCGCGACCGCGATGCCGCGGCGCAGCATCCCGACCTCGCGTTCGACCGCGACCGCCACGAGGGCCGCGCTGAACCAGGCGAGCAGGAAGGTGAGGCCGCTGAAGCCGACCCAGGCCGCCCAGTGCGCGAGCGGCCCCTCGGCTTGACTGTGCGCCAGCCGGCCCCAGGCGAAGCCGCCGAAGGGGAAGACGCTCGCGACGGCCTCGCGGATCGTCCACGCGGCGGCGACGACGGCGGGGGTGAGCACCAGCCGACCCGCGGTTCCGGGCCAGGCCCGGGGTACCCAGCGCCAGGCGAGGGTGATGAGTACACCGCCGAGCGCGGTGAAGAACACCTGCGCGAGCGTCAGGGCCAGCCAGGGGACGACGCCCAGGTAGACCGTCAGCCACTCGATGAGCGTGCCGTAGTACGCGAAGCCGCTGATCGCGCCGATCAGCAGGGCGCCGCCGATGCTGCGCCCGCGCAGCGCCCACAGCACCACCGCGGTGCCGACGATCGTGAGCGGCCACCAGCCGAGGTCGGGGAACCCGAGATCCATGAGCCACCCGCCCACCAGCGCGGCGAGTACGGCGACCCCCAGCGGGAGCGGCGCGGAGGTGGTCGGGGTCACGACGGAAATCCTAGGCGAGCGAGCACAGCGGCGGACTCAGACGACGGAGCTGTACGCGACGATGCCCCTGCGGATCGCCTCGAGGGCGCTGCGAGCGGTGCGCCCGACCGGCCCGTCGGCGACGAGGGAGATCTGGTCGAGGAGGTCGATCGTCTGCTTCGTCCAGCGCACGAAGTCGCCGGCGGCCAGGTCGGCATCGCGGAGGACGCTGTCGAGCGAGCCCCCCGAGGCCCAGCGCTGCATCGGCAGAGCCAGCGTCGTGGCGAGCGGCTCGCTGCCCGGCAGCCGGTGCTCGCGCTCGAGGTCGTCGAGGCGCGCCCACAGCTCCTGGGTGCGCTCGAGCGCGGGCCGGAACGCACCGCGCGGCAGGGCGTACTCCGGCGCCTGCCCGTCGTCGCGCCGCGCTTCGTACACGATCGCGCTGGCCATGGCGGCGAGAGCGGGCGCGTCGAGGTCGTTCCACAGGCCGTGGCGCAGGCACTCCGCCACCAGCAGGTCGCGCTCGCCGTAGATGCGGCGCAGTGAGCGACCCTCCGGGGTGAGCCCGA